>JAOZLS010000016.1 GCA_029934705.1 Bacteroidales bacterium
AAATTCAGTTTTTGACATAGCTTAATTATTTTGCTTTTGCTTTCAGTTATTAGCTGTTGGCAAAGTGATTAAATAAATATTTTATTTTTCAGCATAAATTTATAAAAAAATTACAACTTTCTAATATCTAATATAACTTCTTTTAAATTATTATTTGAAAGAAGCTCTAATAATTTCTCTGCAATATCCTTAGGTTGAGATAATAAATTCCTTTCTTTCAAGTTTTTAAACTTCTCCGTTTCCGAAAAATCTTCTATATAGGCTGTCCTTATAAAATCTTGCATTTGAGTATTTACAACGCCTGGAGCAACAGAATAAATTCTAAAACGTTTATTTTCTTCTATAAACTGTTGTTCAACATTAATATTTTCGCTAAACATATCCATTGCTGCTTTTGATGCACAATAAACCGTCCACGCATCAACGGTATGCCTTCCTGCACCTGAGCTAATATTTAAAATTATTTTTTTTGACGTTGAAGTCTGGTATTTTCTTATAAATTTATTTATAAGCAAAAGAGGTGCTATTGTATTTACATTAAAGCCATTAACAATACTATCTTTAGCTATATCTCCAATCCTTTTTATTTCAGAAATTATTCCAGCATTATTTATTAAAACAATTTCATCATTATTATTAATTTCTGGAAATTCTATTTTATTAATGAAATTAGTTTCAGATAAATCGGCAAAAATATGTGTATAGTTTTCATTCTCAAAAACGTTTTTTCTTGATATTCCTATAACTTTTGAATCCTGTTCTTGTAAAATTGCCTCTGTTAATGCTTTTCCTATTCCGCTACTCGTTCCTGTAATTATATAATATTTCATCTGTTTAAAATTTATTGCCACGAATACACTAATAAAAACACTAATAAAATTTAATCATTCCATTGTGTGTTAAATTTATTCATTATGGATATTTCATCTGTTTTATTGTATTGAAAATTTCAAATATTAAATTTCATCAAACTTACTTTTTACTTCCAAATTTATCTTGAATCCAGCGTGGTACAACAAATGCTCCAATAATAAAATATGGATAATATGTAATCAATCTCCATACAAATGCAATAATAATTGCAATTCCAGCTACTTGTGGCATAAAATCACTTAAATATTCTGAAAATACAAATTCTGAAAAGCCACTACCGCCAGGTGTAGGACTAACAAGCATCATAATCCACATTACAAGTTGTTTTGCAAAAACGAGTAAATGACCTTCTTTGAAAGTAAAAAAAGCAAGGAAAATTGCATTTACAACCCAATATCTGGCTGTCCACGAAATAAATGTTGCACCAAAAGCTTTTAACCAAAATGTAAAAGGTTTACGGCGTAGTTCCTCTGAATTTTTTACTATATCTAAGCCTGCACGTCTCGCTTGTTTTCGCCAACGTCGTAAAATTTTTAATCCGAAAAGTCTTAATACAAAGTTTTTAATTACTTTAGGATTTTTAAAAAGCCCGTAAGCAATTATCATATTATAACCGAGTTTCATTGAATAACCAACAACCGCAAAATAGAAAAACTGATTTGTAAAATTTATTTGTGCAGCTTGCTCTGTTGAAAATAATAAATGAGGTCCTACAACTAAAACCATTACTGGAAACATCAATACAAAATAAAATTCGTCTAAAAAAGAAGTTGCCATAACTATTGCAGAGCTTCGCCCTATGCTTATTCCTTCTTTATGAATAAAAATTACTGCAACGCTTGTTCCTCCCACCGCCGATGGCGATACAGCCGATGTAAATTCCCACAACATTATCACTCTAAATGCCTGATACCAAGTTACTTTATCTTCGGTTAAGATTTTAAATCTCACCATATAGGAGAAATCTCTAATAACCATTAAAACTCCTGCAATTAACAACCAAAATACAGTTTTAAAGCTAAAATCTACAACATCAAAAGGTATTTCGGAGTCTTTTAATTGATAATACATTATTCCTGCAACAGCTGCTATACCAATAAAAACGGGGAGAAAAACTCTTCGTAATCTTAAACTTTTAACTAAGTTATTTCTAGTTTCTTCTTTATTTTCTGGAATTGTATTCATAAATCAAAATTAAGAATAAATAACAATAAACTTATATTACTTCAACAAATTTATTTGTTCCATCTTGCTCTACAAGCTCTCCAAACTCATAAAAAGGATGATTTATAGATTTCATGAAATTCACAAATTCAGTAATACCTTCAGGCGATACGGAAATTAATAGACCTCCACTTGTTTGTGCATCGCAAAGAACATATTTTTGATTATCGGTTAATTTATGAGCTTTATTTCCGTAGCTTTTAAAGTTTTTGAATAATCCGCCAGGAAAAGTTTTCAAATCTATGTATTTTTGCAAATTTTCTATTTGCGGAACTTTATCAAAATAAATTTTTGCATTGACATTACTTCCTTCACATATTTCGAGCAAATGCCCTAAAAGTCCGAAGCCTGTAACATCGGTTATTGCATTTACAAAATCAAATTTTGATATGTCTTGACCAACTTTATTTAAGCTTGTCATTAAATCTATAATATTTTTAGTATCTTTTTCGTCAACCAATCCTTGCTTTTCGGCAGTTGCAATAATTCCTATTCCCAGTGGTTTTGTAAGAAACAGTTTTGAACCGGCAAGAGCTTTGTTATTTCGCTTAACTCTTTCTGTATCAACTACGCCTGTAACAGCAAGACCAAAAACGGGATCTGAAATTTCGATACTATGTCCGCCAGCTAAAGAAATTCCAGCCTCATCGCAAACAGCTCTTGCTCCTTCAATAACTTTTTTAGCCTCATCCAAAGGAAGTTTATCTACAGGCCAACCGAGTATTGCGATTGCCATTATTGGTTTTCCGCCCATTGCATATATATCGCTTATTGCATTTACAGCAGCTATTCGCCCAAAATCGTAAGAATCGTCAACTATTGGAGTAAAAAAATCGGTTGTACTAATTATTGCTTTTCCGTCGCCAATATCAAAAACAGCGGCATCGTCTTTTGAGCTGTTACCTACTAATAAATTTGGATTTTGTATATAAGATATTTCACTTTTTAATATAGTTTCTAAATCTTTAGGAGAAATTTTACATCCACAGCCTGCTCCTGGGCTAAATTGTGTTAATCTGGGTATTTCAATCATTATTTTTTGTGATTTTTAAAAGAATTGTAATGAAATTTATTACTTTATTTTCTCTAATTTATATTTTATTAATTTTTCTGCTGATTTTTCAGGATTATCTTCATTTATGTCTAATTCGTAAATTTCAGGATCTTCTCTTTTCAATAAACCATGTTGATATGCTTTGTCGTAAAAATCTAAAGAATAATTAATTGCTGTTGCAAAATCGTTATTTTCAACTGCTTCAATAGATAATTTTGTGTTTAAGCCGCCTAATCGTTTTTGTATTCTATTTATATTGTATATTAAAACGTCCTTGTCAACATTTGTATATTCTTTAACAAGCCTTTTAATACGAATTTCTTTATTGATATTTATTTTAATTATAGGTGCATTTCTCATATTATTGAAAAATTCAGGAGGAATAAAATTTTTTCCTATCGACCGACTTTCATCTTCAACCCAAATAGTTTTTTTTAAATCTAATTTATTAAATTCAGTAAATAAATTATTTTCAAACTGCTCATTATCTAATTGTTCACTTTCGCCAATACCACCAAAAGCAGAACCTTTATGATGAGCCAATCCTTCTAAATCGATAATTTGTTCGCCTTGTTTTTGTAATTCTTTTAATATATCAGTTTTTCCACTTCCTGTACTTCCGCTTAAAATTATTATTTTAGAGTTATTACTTAAATATTTTTTTGAAAACCGTCTGTACTCTTGATAACCCCCATCGAGAGTAACTGGCGAAAGTCCTACTGCTTGAAATAGCCAACTCATTGAAGCACTTCGCATTCCGCCACGCCAACAATGAACTAATATTTTCTTTTCAATTGCAAGTTCCTTTGCTTTTATTGCTATAGACTTCATATTAGGTCCTATAATTTCTAGCCCTAATAATACTGCTGCATCTTTACCATTTTGCTTATATCTAATACCAACTCTTTTTCTTTCTTCATTATTAAAAATAGGTATGTTATAGGCTCCAGGAATATGAGCTTTTTCAAATTCTGCAGGCGAACGCACATCAATTACAGGTATTGTTTTTGATTGGTTCAAAAACTCTTCAACTTCAATTTTGGGTATCATAAAATGAAAATTTTGTCAAAGTTAAATCTTTAATTATATGTTTTGCTAATAAATTCATTTTTTTAAAATTCAATTTTAAATCTATGAAATAATCATTGTGATTGTAAGTAAAACAACGCTATTAAAGGCGTTTTTGGAAAAGAGTATGAAAACAACATCAAAAAAAATAATGATTGTATGTATATATTATAATATTATATTATTTTTACAGCTTTATAATTTCTTAAAAATAAGAATACTCCTAAATTATGTTATCAGTACTTTTAATACTTTTTTATTTTAGTTTTCCTGTATTAATAATTTATTTATGCCTTAAATATAGTTGGTTAGATAAAGTTGGTGCTGTTTTAATAAATTATGGCTTTGGAATATTAATTGCAAATATTGGTGTTTTTCCTGAGGGTGTTGATAAACTTCAAGAAATATTAATTACTATTCTTATTCCTATTGCAATTCCTCTTCTACTTTTTTCTGCCGACATGAATACTTGGCTTAAGCTAATAGGAAAAACAGCTTTAACATTTGGTGTAGGAATTATTGCATTACTTATTTCTATTTATGCTGGATATTATTTCTTTGTTGACGAAATAGAAAACTTATCGGAAATTTCAGGAATGCTTGTAGGGGTTTATACTGGTGGTACACCTAATTTAGCTTCAATAAAAACAGCCTTAAATGTGCCTGCCGACAGGTTTATTATTACTCACACATCCGATATGTTTGCTAGTGTTTTACTATTACTTTTTGTATTAATGGGTGCACAAAAAGTTTTAAACTTAATTTTGCCCAAGTTTAGTTTAGATAATATTAAAAGTGAAGACAATACTGTTGCATTAGAAATAGCTGAAGATACGCAAGAGTTTAAAGGGATATTAAATAAAAAATATCATTTAGATATATTAAAAGGGCTAGGATTATCGGCTCTTGTTTTTGGAATAGGAGGAACTTTAAGTCTTTTGGTTCCAGAAAATGCCGTTATGCTAACTGTAATTTTAACAATAACAACTCTTGCTATTTTATTATCCTTTCAAGCTAGAGTTCAAAAAATACAAAAAACATTTCAAACAGGAATGTATCTTATACATGTATTTAGTTTGGTTGTAGCTAGCATGGCAGACTTCTCAAAATTTGATATTGGAGAATCAATTTATATTTTTTATTATGTTATGTTTGTTGTATTTGGTAGCTTTTTTATACATCTTATTATTGCCTATTTTTTAAAGGTTGATACCGATACTTTTATTATTACTACAATAGCAATGGTTTTTTCGCCTCCTTTTATTCCTGTAGTAGCAGCCTCGCTAAAAAACAAACACGTTATAGTTTCGGGTATTACCGCAGGAATTATTGGTTATGCAATTGGTAATTATTTAGGCATTTTTGTGGCTTTTACTTTGGAGTGAAACAATTTTTATCAACTCCAAACCCTGCTTCTATCCAAGCACTAATACCACCTTTTAAATTATAAATATTATCAATATTTTCTTTTTCTTGAATATATTCAACCAAGGCTTTACTTTTTTGACCAAATTCACATACAAAAATAATTTTTCCTTTTTTGGGTAGAAGTTCGGGATTATTAAAAATGTTTTCTACATCAATATTTTCTCCTCCAATATTGTAATCGTTAAAAAGATGGGGTTCTCGTAAATCAAAAATTTTAATTTCGGCTTTGCTCAAAAGCATATTATTTAACTCTTTGGGTAATAAATTATTTATTAAGACTTCATTTTTACAAGAAACTTCATATTCTCCTAGTTCACTTACATTTGCAGAAGTTTCATTTCTCAAAAAATTAATCTTATTCATATCAAAATTCAGTGCATCAAACATAACTAATACTCCTGAAAGTACTTCGCCTTTCTCCAAAATGATTTTTATTACCTCGCTTGCTTGCATTGTTCCTATTATTCCAGGTATTACTCCAATAACTCCTATTGTAGAACAGGAAGGAATTTCGGACTCTTGAGGTTGCTCTGGAAATAAACACCTATAGGTTGGTCCGCCTTTATAATTAAAAACAGAAACCTGCCCTTCAAACTTAAATATTGCACCATAAACAAGTACCTTATTCAAAATAACTGTTGCATCGCTTACCAAAAAACGAGTAGGAAAATTATCTGAACAATCAACGACTATATCCCAATCTTTAAAAATATTTAAAGCATTTTCTTTTTCAAGCCTTTCATTATAAATTGTAAAATTTACATGCGGGTTCATAGCCGAAAGCTTTTTAACAGCAACATCAGCCTTTAACTCTCCTATATCTTGGGTAGTAAAAAGAATTTGCCTTTGCAAATTACTGATACTCACTGTGTCAAACTCAACAATACCAATATTTCCAACTCCTGCAGCTGTTAAATATAATAGCACCGGACTTCCTAATCCGCCAGCTCCAATAACTAAAACTTTTGCATTTTTTAGCTTTTCTTGCCCATCAACACCTACTTCGGGCATAATTATATGCCTACTATATCTTTCTAACTCTTTATTACTCAGCATTATATAATTGTTTTTTTTGCTTTTGTTTAAAATATCGTTAATCGATATAGATTGCCTAAGTGAAGTGTTTTCACCTCGCTTCTTCTCAAAATTTCAGGTAAAAACACCTGAAATTGGCAAAATAACATCATCATTCTAAACTAGAGCCTTATTTTTGCTTAATTATTTTTAAAAGTACAAATATGTCTTTTTTTCTTTACTTAATTTATTATAATTTTGCAGAAAGTTATAAATAAAATATAATTCTAAATAATATTTAATTAAAAAAGATATAATTAAAATTTGAAAAGTACTGTTACCATAGGAAATTTAGGCGAAGTTGATTTTGTAAGAAGCAAAAGAGCGAGAAAAATGAGCATAATAGTAAAGCCTTTTTCGCACGTTAGAGTTACTATGCCCGAAAGAATAAGTTTAAAAGTTGCTGAAAAATTTGTTGCTGAAAAGTACGATTGGATTATTCAAAGTAAACTACGAGTTGAAGCTAAAGAAAAAAGATATACTATATTTACGGAAAACTCCGAGTTTAGCACTAAAACTCACAAGTTAAATTTCAACCCAATAAATACTGAAAAAGTTAGTATTGAGATAAAATCCGACATGCTAACTATTACATACCCTTATAATGTAAAGCTAGAACAAAAACAAATGCAGGACTTTATACGAAAAGGAATTGTTGAAACTTTAAAAATTGAAGCAAAATCATATTTACCAAACAGAGTAAAAGAGTTAGCTAATTTTCATGGTTTCAGTTATAAAAGGCTAACTCTTAGAAATAATAAGACACGCTGGGGTAGTTGCTCTCACGACAATAATCTCAATTTAAACATTCATTTAATGCGATTACCAAATATATTAATTGATTACGTAATAATTCACGAACTTTGCCACACAATTGAGAAAAATCATGGTAGGCAATTTTGGGCATTGGTTGAACAAACATTAGAATACTCAAAGACTTACGATAAACAATTAAAAAATTATAACCCTCACATATATTAATAAATGGCACATCCTTTAAAAAAATTAATGAGCCAAACGGCTATATATGGCATAAGTAGCATTCTTGGTCGTATGCTCAACTACTTACTTGTTCCTCTTTATACCGAATTGTTTGTTCCTGCAGAATATGGTGTTGTTACAGACTTATATGCTTACGTTGGTTTTTTATTTGTTTTACTTACCTACGGAATGGAAACTGCTTTCTTTAGGTTTGCTGAATCTGAAAAAGATAAAGAAAAAGTTTTTACAACGGCTATTAGTCCTCTTTTTATTACTTCAACCCTATTTATTATAGGAATAATATTTTTTTCAGAAAATATTGCAGAAATAATGCGGTATGAAAATAACCCCGAATACATTATTTGGTTTGCAATAATTATTGGTATTGATGCATTTACTTCGCTATTTTTTGCAAAATTAAGACAAGAAAATAAAGCTCTGAAATTTGCAACATTCAAATTTATAAATATTGGATTAAGTATAGGATTAAACCTGTTTTTCTTATTATTGCTTCCTTTATTAGTGAAATATGAAAGCTTCAGCTTTGTAAAAACCATATATAATGCCGAAATTGGTATCGGCTATATTTTTATTTCAAATTTGATTGCTACAATCGTTACTTTTGCACTTTTTATACCCGATTTCTTCAAAATAAAATACAGTTTCTCTTCTAGCCTACTAAAAAAGCTTTTAATTTATGGACTACCTCTTCTTTTTGCAGGAATTGCAGCAATGACAAACGAACTTATAGGTAGAGTTCTTCTAAAATATATAACTGCTATACCCGAAAATATTACCGATGCCAAAGAATATGCCATGACACAAGTTGGACTTTATGGGGCAAACTATAAACTTGCAATATTAATGACTCTGTTTATTCAAGCTTTTAGATATGCTGCCGAGCCATTTTTCTTTTCGCAAAAAGATGAAAAGAATGCAAAAAAAACCTATGCCGATATTATGAAATATTTTGTAATATTTGGACTTACAATATTTTTAGGCATAATGCTTTACATCGATGTCGCTAAATATTTTATAAATTCACGCTACTGGGAAGGTCTTAAAATTGTTCCTATACTTCTTCTTGCAAACCTATTTTTAGGAATTATTTATAACCTTTCGGTATGGTTTAAATTAACTGACAAAACAAATTATGGAGCATACTTAGCAATAGGAGGAGCTATAATCACACTTGTTTTAAATTTCTTGCTAATTCCTGAAATTGGTTATTTAGGTTCGGCTTGGGCAACTTTTGCCTGTTATTTTACAATGATGGTAGCTTCATTTTTTTTAGGTCGAAAATTTTATAAAATTGACTACGAAATAAAAAAGATATTTATATACTTTATTTTAGCATTAGTAATATATTTTGTAAGTTTAGAAATTAATTTTTCTTCAGAAATTACAAATTACATGTTAAAAACTCTGTTATTTATAAGTTTCCTAGCTTTTACATTCTATAAAGAAGATTTAATATCAAAATTTAAAAACTTTTAAAAATATTAATTTTAATTAAATATATTATTATGAAAAATAAATTAAGATATGTTTTGATTGCAATGCTTATCGGCTTTTCTTTCAATTCTTTTGCACAAAAAGAGCTTCTAAGTGCTGGTCCAATGCTTGGATATTCAGAAATGAGAGAAGTAATGCTTTGGGTGCAAACAACAAAATCTGCCGAAGTAAAAATATTATACACTAATATTGCCAATCCTAAACAAAAAAATTGGACAAATACAGTTGTAACTCAAAAAGATAAGGCTTTTACCGCTCATCTTTTAGCAGATGTAGTTGAACCTGGACAAAAATATTCTTACGAATTATACATAAACAATAAAAAAATTACCAGACCATACAAAACTGAATTTCAAACACTTCCTATTTGGGAATGGCGAACAGATCCACCTGCATTTAGTTTTGCTACTGGTAGTGGTGCTTATATTAGCGAAGCAAAATACGACAGACCAGGAAAACCTTATGGTGCCGACTACGAAATTTACGAAAGTATAGCAAAGAAAAAGCCAAATTTTATGGTTTGGTCAGGTGATAATGTTTATTTAAGAGAAGCGGACTGGAATACTCGTACAGGTATTTTTCATAGATATACTCACGACAGAAAAACACCAGAAATGCAAGAACTTTTTGCTACTGTACATCATTATGCAATACTTGACGACCACGACTTTGGTCCAAACGACTCTGATGGTAGTTTTTGGAATAAAAATGAAACAGAAAATGCTTTTAAATTATTTTGGGCAAATCCGTCTTACGGAGTTGGTAACATAAAAGGAGCTATTACATATTTTAATTGGGCCGACTGCGATTTTTTTATGCTAGATAACCGTTATTACAGAACACCAAATAGAAGAAAATCTGGTGAAGGAACTCAACTTGGCAAAGAACAGTTAGAGTGGTTAAAAAACTCATTAGTAAGCAGTAAAGCAAGTTTTAAATTTGTAGTTGTAGGGGGACAATTTTTAAATACATCAGGCTTTTTTGAGTCATTTGCTAATAATAATTTTGCAAAAGAAAGAGCAGAAATAATCGAATTTATTCAAAGTGAAAAAATTAAAAACGTAATATTTTTAACAGGCGACAGACACCACTCAGAAGTTAATGTTCTTAAAAGAATTGATTCACCAACTATTTATGACTTAACAGTTTCGCCATTCACATCGGGTGCTGCTGATAAATGGGATCAAGAAGTAAACTCATTAAGAGTTGACGGAAGCCTTATTACACAAAGAAATTTTGCCGTACTTACTGTAGCAGGAACATATAAAGAAAGATACGTATCTGTAATTTTTTACGATACTTTTGGTAAAAAGATTTACGAATATAAAATTGAAAAAGAAAGTAGAAACGACTATATGCTTCAACGGAAGAAACATTAAAATAAGTTTGCTCCGAAAACCGGTCAGACGGCTGTATTTGCAAAGTACAGAAACCTATCTGTCTTATTTACTGTTAATTAATAAAGCCGTCAAACCGATTTCTTTACAAATTTTGACTTTCGGAATGGTCTCATTAATACAATGTTAATATAAATTAAAATCGATAGATATATTACCAAAAGCACTCAATTAATTGAGTGCTTTTTTTATTGTATAATATTAAAATTGTTATGTACAATATAAAATATATATATAATATCTATTTAAAAATCAAATACTTTTGAAAAATTTACTAATATCCTGTACAGTAAAGTTCATTTTACATTTATTTGACGAGAATTTACAAACACGCTTATCTTTTGACTATCAATTTAAAAGAAAGTTATTAACAATGAATTTTTAAAATTTTGAGACCAAAAAAGCATATTGTGTTTCATATAAAATTAAAAAGAATTAACTTGCAAACATCAAATCAGACTTATCCTCTACGAACAAACATCTAAAAATCAACAATATATATGAAAATGCAAGTAATCGAAACAAAACTGATGCAAAATTCTAAGCTTAAAAATAAGCACTTCACAAACGAAGAGGCTTACGAGGCTTCTTTAAAATATTTTAAAGGCGATGAGTTAGCTGCCCGTGTTTGGGTAAATAAATATGCACTAAAAGATTCTTTTGGGAATATTTATGAATTAACTCCAGATGATATGCACAATAGACTTGCAAAAGAAATTGCTCGCATTGAACAAAAATATCCTAACCCATTAAGCGAAACTGAAGTTTTTGACCTAATTAAAAATTTCAAATACATTGTTCCTGCCGGAAGTCCTATGACAGGAATAGGAAATAATTATCAAACAGCCTCTCTATCAAATTGTTTTGTTATTGGTGAAGATAACCCTGCCGACTCTTATGGTGGAATTATGAAAACCGACCAAGAACAAGTTCAATTAATGAAAAGAAGAGGAGGAGTTGGACACGATTTATCACACATTCGACCAAAAGGAAGCCCCGTAAATAATAGTGCATTAACATCAACAGGAATTGTACCATTTATGGAACGCTTTTCAAACTCAACAAGAGAAGTTGCTCAAGATGGCAGACGAGGAGCATTAATGCTTTCTGTTTCAATAAAACACCCAGATGCAGAGGATTTTATAGATGCTAAACTAGAAGCAGGAAAAATTACAGGAGCAAACATCTCTGTAAAAATTGATGATGAGTTTATGAAATCTGTTCTTGATAATAAAGACTACAATCAACAATACCCTATAGATTCTGCAAAGCCTACTTATAAAAGCACTACTAATGCTAAAAAACTTTGGGATAAAATAATTCATAATGCATGGAAATCAGCTGAGCCTGGAATATTATTTTGGGATACAGTTATAAACGAATCGGTTGCCGACTGCTATGCAGACCAAGGTTTTAAAACAGTTTCGACAAACCCTTGTGGCGAAATTCCTTTATGCCCACATGATAGTTGCCGATTATTAGCTCTAAATTTATACAGCTACGTAAATAACCCATTCACTGATAAAGCAAAATTTGATTTTGAACTTTTTTCTAAGCACGCACAATACGCCCAAAGAATAATGGACGATATTATTGACTTAGAACTTGAAAAAGTTAATGCTATTATTGAAAAAATAAAAAAAGACCCTGAAGACGAAGAAATTAAAAGAACTGAAATTAAACTTTGGGAAAAAATAAAAGAAAAAGCAAAAACAGGACGTAGAACTGGTGTTGGTATTACTGCCGAAGGCGATATGCAAGCAGCTTTAGGACTTAGATATGGAGACGAAATAGCAACTGACTTTGCTGTAAATGTACAAAAAACTTTAGCTATTGAAACATACCGTTCGTCGGTTATAATGGCAAAAGAAAGAGGTGCATTCAAAATATTTGACTATAAAAAAGAACTGGAAAACCCTTTTATTGAAAGAATAAGAAAAGAAGACCCTGAACTAATTGAAGATATGAAACAATATGGAAGAAGAAATATTTCTCTTCTTACTATTGCACCTACAGGTTCTACAAGTATTCTTACTCAAACAACATCGGGTATTGAGCCTGTATTTATGCCAGTTTACAAACGACGTAGAAAAGTAAACCCTAACGATAAAAATGTTAAAGTTGACTTTACCGACGATTCCGGAGACACTTGGGAAGAATACAATGTTTTTCATCATCACTTTAAAACATGGATGGAGGCAAACGGTATTGACTCAAGCAATGCAATGAATTTTGATGATGATAAAATTGAAGAACTAATTAAAAAATCACCTTACTATAAAGCAACATCTAACGATGTAGATTGGTTAAACAAAGTTCGTTTACAAGGAAAAATTCAAAAATGGGTTGACCACTCAATTAGTGTTACAGTAAACCTACCTAAAGAAGCTAAAAAGGAGCTTGTAGGCAAAGTTTATATTGAAGCATGGCAAAGTGGATGCAAAGGAGTTACTGTTTATAGAGACGGCTCAAGAGAAGGTGTTTTAATTTCGACTAAAAAAGAAGAAAAGAAAACCGAAGAAAATACTATAACACATTCTGAAAAAAGACCTACTGAGCTACAAGCAGAAATTCTTAGATTTCATAATAACGATGAAGAATGGGTAGCTTTTGTTGGACTTTTTAATGGTAAACCTTACGAAATTTTTACAGGACGTGCCGAAGAAGATGCTTTACCTATTCCTAAAAGTGTTAAAAAAGGAATTATAATAAAGCAACGTTTTGAAGACGGCTCAAAAAGATACGATTTTAAATACACTAACAAGTACGGTTTTAATATTACTATTGAAGGCTTATCATATAAATTTAATCCTGAGTATTGGAACTATGCAAAGTTAATTTCTGGACTTTTACGCCACGGAATGCCAATGTTACACGCAGTTAAGCTAATATCGTCGTTACATTTTCAAAGCGAAGCCATTAACTCGTGGAAAAAAGGTATTGAAAGAGCTCTTAAAGTTTATATTCCAGACGGAACTACTGCATCAAAAGGACAAGCTTGTACTGAATGTGGATCGGACTCACTTGTTTACCAAGAAGGTTGCTTAACTTGCCAAAATTGTGGCTACTCTAAATGTGGATAAAATATTTATAATATACATACAAGGAATGGAATTGGCGGTTTTTTAACCGCCTTTTTTATGTAGTAGCTCAACTTTGTAAGTTGAGTCGAAAAAAATCAACTTTAGTAAAATAATTCTATAAAAAAAAACTTTGGCTCTGGACTGAGACAGCCTGTACTTCGACACAGCTCAGTAACCACCGGACAGTCTCTACCAAAATCACACATACACTTTTCTATAAATTAAAATTTTGAAGTTGTATTAGATTATAATTCCCCCTTTATAAGGAGGAGTTATTTTTTTATCATTTTATTCCTATATATTTATAATAGGTTTTACTAATTTGTTAATCTTATATTTTATAAAACGCCGTAATTCCCCCTTTTAAAGGGGGGTAGGGGGATTTGACGCAAGAATATTTCAATTTATCTATAAAAAACGTCTGTTTTACTCCAAAAATAACATAAAATCTTTATTAATAACAAATTACAGACTTTTGACAGAAGATTAAAATACTCACTAATAGCACGTTACATAAAGCCACATTGTTTTTTCAATATAACAACAACAACACTGAATAACTATATTTACGCAAAGCTAAGCGAGTTAACTAGCTGTTTTTTAGCCACGTTATGATGAAAAGCATATAAAAAAGTGTAATACACTAATAATAAATATATTTTTATAACTTTACAACAATAAACAAAAAACCAAATGACTAAAAACTCATACCCACAAATGATAGTAACTTGCTTTAATATAATTTTGAGCGGTTGATAATATAACACCAACTTACCTAACTACATACTCCCAACAATTTAAAATCAAATACAAACAAAAAAAACGCCTATAAGATAATACCAGCCACCCACCGCTATTTGCCAAAGTACAGTAAGCACATAGCAATAATTAACATAATTTAAAAGATTAAATTACAAACAAAAAATACAAAAAAAAATGAAAAAACTTAAATTTTTATTAATTATTAGCCTTATTGGCTTGCTTGGGCAAGTTAAGGCACAGGATTACGTACCCTTTCCAACAGAAGATGCTGTTTGGAATATAAAAATGATTTCAGAAGAAATGCCTGGGCAGAGACATTTTTATTTTCTTAATGGTGATACTATAATTAATGATACAACTTATACAAAAGTTTATCATACACTTGATCATACACTAAGCACAAGCAGTTATAATTGTTGCATTAGAGAGGAAGAACAGAGAATATTTGTACGATACCCTTATGCACGTTATTTATACGAGAACGAATTTTTACTATACGACTTTAACCTTGAAGTTGGAGATGCTGTTATTCTTAAAATGACACATAATTTCACATCAGAATTAATAGATGTTGAATTTGTTTTAGGTGCTGTTGGGAATATACAATTAAATACAGGTGATTATAGAAGAAGTTATATTTATAATACAGATGATTATGATATGGGAGACATAAGTGTAATTGATGGAATCGGAGCTTCTGATGGCATGGCAGGTCATTTATTTTATTGTGAATTAGACCCAGGCGACCTCTTTGAATTAATGGCTTATTATTTAGACTGCTTTACGTTAAACGGAGATAATATTTATGGCAATTGCACAACAGATAATATTGAGATTAATAGCTATGATAAAACATATATTAGCAATATACCTGTAAACAATAATTCAGTACTTCATTTAGATATTAAACAAGAATACAAAACAATACAAGTTTTTGATATCCAAGGTAGAATTCTTTATCAAGAAAATATTATAAATAAGACTGAATTTAGTTTTAAAAATATCAATTTAAAATCAGGTTTTTATCTGTTAAAATTAACAGGAAATAAAAAATCAAAATCAATGAAATTTATAACTCAATAAAAAGAACTAAAATGAAAAGAAAAATTATAGTATTATTAACTGTAATACTTTTTACCATACCAACATACGCACAATTCGGCGATATATCACTTAATATTCCTGATACTAACTATTTTGAAATAAAAAATGCTATGGAAGAGTATTGGGCAGAACATCCCGAATTAATAAACGAACCTAGTAGCGGATATAAAAAATATGAACGTTGGTTATGGTTTACAGAGCCACGAATTAATGAAAATGGTACATTTGAAACATATAACAGCGATTTAAAAGAGTTTTTTCAAAATAGTAACAGGAGAAATTCTCAAAATAGTTTTTTAGAAAACTGGACTCCTCTCGGTCCTTTTGAAAGACCTTTGGATATTGATACAATTTATAATAACATAGATAATAGAGGTTTTGGAGTCGGAGCAGTACATTCTTTATTAGTAAATCCTGAAAACAGAAATATTATTTATGCAGGTACTAATGGCGGTGGTCTTTGGAAAACAACTGATGCTGGTAACAATTGGATTAACCTAACAGATGATTATCCTATACTTGGCGTTAAAGATATAATTTTTGCACCCAATGATACGAGTACTATATATATTGCAACAGGTTTTGAGCATGGTTATTGGGGTGCATACACAAATTACATTTGGAAGATAATGATTTTACAGGACAAAATGCAGGTTATGGAATGTATATTTCAAACTGCTCAGGAGTAAATGAAATTTATCGTAATACTTTTAGTAATCTTGAATATGGTATTGTTACATCTATGAATAATACTTCTCCATTTCTTAGAGACAGAGGATTACAGCTACTTTGTAATATTTTTACAGATAACCAACAACAAATATTAATAAAAGGAACACCAGGTATTGCAACTTATCAAGGAAGTGAAACATTATCGGCGGGAAATCGATTTTATCCTGTATGCTTTGGTGGTAATAGTGAGTTTTACAATAACGGCTCGCAAATAAACTATTTTGGAGAAAGCGACCCTGAATATATGCCAGAATGTAATTATAATGTTAACCTTTTCAATGGAACACATAATACCTGCCCATCAAAACTTACAGGCGGTATAGTGCCAATTAGAAGTTTAGCAGTATTAAACGATAGTATTACAGAAACCGAAACTGAACTTTTTGCTTTAGTTAATGGAGGAGACACCGAAGGTTTGAATCAAACAGTAGCAAATGCCGAAGAAGACGAAGCCCTTAAACTTAGAAATTATTTGCTAAGCGAATCGCCTAATTTATCGGATACTGTAATGATAAATTCTATTACTGTGGAAGATGTTTTACCTGCAATAATGGTAAAAGATATATTGGTAGAAAACCCAAGTGCTGCAAAATCTTCAAATTTACAAAATGCCTTGAATAATCGTCAAAACCCGTTGCCAGAATATATGCGTAACGAAATATATTTAGGTAGAGACAAAAAAAATGTTGATCCCCAAACTAGGGAGACCAACACTAACCAAAATGTTTTCATTCAAATATTTTTTATTTAATTATGAACAAGTGTTCCAATGTTTTCGCCTGTAATAACTTTCATTAAGTTACCTGGAGTATCCATATCGAATACATAAACAGGCATATCGTTATCCTTGCACATTGTAAAGGCGGTTAAATCCATAACTCTAAGTTGCTTTTCGTAAACTTCTTTAAAAGTAATATCATTAAACTTAACGGCATTAGGGTCTTTCTCGGGGTCGGCATTATAAACACCATCAACTCGAGTGCCTTTTAATAGTATATCGGCTTCAATCTCAAAAGCTCTTAGTGCTGCACCTGAGTCGGTTGTAAAAAATGGATTCCCTGTTCCACCCGACAGTATTACTACCTTTTTCATCTTAAAAGCATCAAGCACTCTTTGCTTAGAATATCGCAAACCAACAGGCTCGGTATCAAAAGCTGTAAGTAACTCAGCATCGAGCCCAACAGACTCAAAAGCAGAATGTAGTGCAAGTCCGTTCATTATTGTAGCCAACATTCCCATATAGTCGCCTTTTACACGGTCAAAACCAGCCTTTGTTCCTTTTAGCCCTCTAAAAATGTTACCTCCACCAATTACAATTCCAATTTCTACGCCAGTTGCAGCAACTTCTTTAATCTGCTCAGCATAATCCTCTAATCTTTCCGGACTATAACCAAAGCCTTCGTCTCCTGCAAGCGATTCGCCACTAAGCTTTAATAAAATTCTGTTAAACTTTTTCATAAGTGTTTTTTTATGTTGAATATAGTTATTTTAAATATTACCCTAAACCCCTAAAGGGGCTTAAAAGCATACAACTAACAAGTTAGTCATATATATACAAAAGTCCCCTTTAGGGGATTTAGGGGTTTTACTATCAAAGTACAAATTTAATAAAATCAATCAAAAATAATATAATAGATAAGTATTTCAATAATATTTTTAATTTTGCAGATAGAAACAAAAACCTGACAGGTTTAAGTCTGCAAAAGGAAAAGACCTAAAAGGTTTATAGAACTTTGCAAAATAGAAACCTGTCAGGTTTAGAAAATTAAAGTCCCCTTTAGGGGATTTAGGGGTAGAAACCTGTCAGGTTTAAGAAATTAAAGTTAAATATCTATTGTCTAATAAATAAAGAAGAAATATAATGGAAACAGTATTAAGCGGAATACGATCAACAGGAAACCTACATTTAGGAAACTATTTTGGTGCAGTAAAGAATTTTATAAAGATGCAAGAAGAAAACAATTGCTACTTCTTTATTGCCGACTACCATTCGCTAACAACCTATCCTACCCCCGAAGACCTACATAATAATGTACGTATGGTTTTAGCCGAATATTTAGCAGTAGGTTTAGACCCCGAAAAATCGTCAATTTATGTTCAAAGCGATATAAGAGAAATTCCTGAGTTATACCTTCTATTAAATATGAATGCTTATGTTGGCGAACTAGAAAGAACTACTTCTTTTAAAGATAAAATAAGAACACAGCCAAACAACGTAAATGCTGGTTTATTGACTTACCCAGTGCTAATGGCAGCCGATATATTAATACACCGAGCAAATAAAGTTCCGGTTGGTAAAGACCAAGAGCAGAACTTAGAAATGGCTCGTAAATTTGCAAAACGCTTTAATCATTTGTATAAAGTAGATTACTTCCCAGAGCCTCAACCATATAATTTTGGCGAAGAACTAGTAAAAGTTCCAGGACTCGATGGTGCTGGCAAAATGGGTAAAACCGCAGGTAACGGTATATATTTAGTTGACGACGAAAAAACAATACGTAAGAAAGTTATGCGTGCTGTATCCGATAGCGGACCTACTGAAATGAACCAAAAAATGGCTGAACCTATTCAAAATCTATTCTCTTTAATGAAATTGGTTTCAGACCAAAGTACAATAGACTTCTTTAAAGAAAAATATAATAACTGCGAAATAAGATATGGCGACCTTAAAAAGCAACTAGCCGAAGATATTATTAAATTCAATGCACCTATAAGAAAAAACATATTAGAGATTTCAGAAGATAGTGCATATTTAAGAAAGATAGCAAACATTGGTGCCGAAAAAGCAAGAGAAAGTGCAGCAAAAACTCTAAAAGAAGTTAGAGAAATTATAGGCTTTAAACCTTTTTAATATAAAGCAAACATGGAATATACCGAAGTACAACTAACGATTAATCCCGATACCGAGGGGAATAGAGACATTATTGCAGCCGAACTGTCAAACAATGGCTTTGAGAGTTTTATGTATAACAACAAATATTTAGGTGCATACATACTAACCGATAAATATAATGTAGAAGATGTTAATTTTATAGTAGAAAAATTATCTTTTATTGAAATTTCATTCTTTGCCGAAACTATTGAAGACCAAAAATGGAATACAACATGGACCGACAACTATTTTAAACCCATTGTTTTTGGTGAAGAACTACTTGTTCATGCGTCATTTCATAAAGATTTACCACAAACAAAGTATAAAATAGAAGTTGACCCTAAAATGGCTTTTGGTACAGGCAACCACGGAACAACATATATGATTCTGGAAGAAATTCTTGAAACAAACATCTCCGGGAAATCGGTGTTAGACATGGGTACAGGAACAGGTATTTTAGCAATACTAAGCAAAATGAAAGGTTCTACATACACATTAGCAGTTGATAACGACCCCGATGCCTGCATTAATACATCTGAAAATATAATTATTAACAATACTCCAGATATTGATGTAAAAGAAGGCGATATAAATATTTTGGAAGAAGAAATGTTTGATATTATTTACGAAAATATATGGAAGAATACAGTAAAAGCAGATCTTCCTATTTTAGAAAAGCACTTAAACCCTGGCGGTATAATTATTACCAGTGGCTTTTATGCAAAAGAAGCCCACGAAGTAATTGAAGCAGGCACAAACGCAGGACTAAAACATATTTCAATTAACGAAAACAATGAATGGGCAGTAGTTGTATTTAAGAAACAATAATTTGTTATAAATTATTTTAATACTTTCATTTATTCATTTTTAATGTATCATTAATAAAAACTAAATAAAATGAGCGAAGACATTAGGTGGAAACAACGATTTAGCAACTACACAAAAGCTCTTAAAAAGCTTACACAAGCAATAGACTACATTAAGAAAGATTTAAAGAATAAAGATATTAACCTAGAATATGAAGAAGCAAAAGAAGTGTTAGATGAAATTATTAAAGAAGGCTTAATACAACGCTTTGAATACACTCACGAACTGGCATGGAATGTAATGAAAGATTTTTTATCGGAAATCGGTAATCTAACAATGTATGGTTCAAAAGATGCTACAAGACAAGCCATTAAATCAGAGCTTGTTGCAGAAGGAGACACTTGGATGGAGATGATTCAAAGCCGCAATAAAACTTCACATACATATAACGAAGAAATAGCAAACGATATTTATACTAAAATTATTGATGAATATCATTCTGCTTTTCAAAAATTTCAATTAACTATGGAAGAAAAAAGAACAGGAAGTCAACTAACTTTTTTAGACACAGAATAATGTTTGGACTAACCGACTTACATATAAAAAAAATACAATCAGTATTTGCTAGTTATAGTTCTATAAAGAAAGCTATAATTTATGGCTCACGTGCTAAAGGTAATTACCGTATAGGCTCAGACATTGACCTTTGCTTAATTGGTCTTAACTTAGATTTAAGCTTACTTTCTAAAATTGAAAATCAGCTTGACGACTTACTTCTACCATATACCATAGACCTTTCTATATTAAGTAAAATTGAAAACAATGATTTAGTTGATCATATTAATAGAAAAGGAATTCTATTTTATGAAAATCAAAAAAAATAACAATCAAGGATAATACTATATTTCTACCAAACTAAAACACTATACTCAATGGCTCAAAATATAATTGATAAAGAAATTAGTGAAGTGCTTGAGCTTATAGTACTAGAGAAAGAAGAAGATTTAAAACAATATAAAGAAAAAACAGCCGACAGCTCTTTAGTTGAACGTAGGCGAGAAGGCGTTTGTTGGTATCCTGTACAATTAGAACAGACACGATACGATGCAGGCGAACGATTATTGGTAAAAGTATCTCGCTCCAATGAACATACCGATTATCACTTATTTCAATCGGGAAAATCAGTAAGTATATTTTCAAACTCTGGAAGCAATAATGAACTTGCAACCGCAGTAAAAGGTATTGTAAACAGAGTAAAACGTAACGAAATGTTGATTACTCTTAATACCGATAAATTTCCTGAATGGATAAACTCAGGTAAACTAGGAGTACAATTATTATTCGACGAAAACTCTTACCTTGAAATGGAACGAGCATGCAATGTTCTGCTAACAACCGAGGACGAAGATATTATTCGACTTAAAAATGTGCTTTTAGGCGAAAGAGCTGCACGCTTTTCAAACTCATATAAAATTACACTGCCTGAATTAAACAGTACTCAAAACGAAGCAATAAATATGGCATTGCAAGCCGAGGACGTTGCTATAATACATGGTCCTCCAGGTACAGGAAAAACCACTACTTTGGTTGAGGCTATTATAAAAACATTACAGTCGGAAAACCAAGTACTAGTTTGTGCTCCAGGAAATGCCGCAGTAGATTTACTTACCGAAAAACTATCAATGTATGGTGTCAATCCTCTACGTATTGGACATCCTGCAAGAGTTTCGCAGGCAAATTTGAACTCTACTGTTGATAGCAAAATAACTAAACACCCAAATTATACCGAATTAAAATCACTCAAGAAGAAAGCTCACTCAACATTAAAGGCTGCTAAAAAGTTCAAGCGTAACTTTGGACAAGAAGAGCGAAAAGAACGAAACGCCCTATATAGCGAACTTAAAACTATTAGGACTGATATAAAATATCTTGAAAATTATATAATTTCTGATATTATATCTAAATCTCGTGTAATAACTGCAACACCAGTAGGAAGTTCACAAAGAATTCTTCATAAAATAAAATTTAATACAGTATTTATAGATGAAGCAGCACAGGCACTTGAACCAATGTGTTGGATTCCTATATTAAAAGCAAAACGTGTTATTTTTGCTGGCGACCATCATCAACTGCCTCCAACCATAAAGTCGCAAACGGCAGCAAAAAAAGGTCTTCAAAAAACTTTGTTTGAAAAAGCTATTAAAAGAAACTCAGCAGATATTATGCTACGAGAGCAATATAGGATGAATAGTCTTATTATGAATTTCTCTAATAAATATTTTTACGAGAATAAACTAATAGCCAATATTAAGGTAGAAAACCATAAAATTTACGACGACGATTCCCCTCTTGAATATATTGATACAGCAGGCACAGGCTTTACCGAAGATATTGAGCCTGAAACAAAAAGCACTTTTAATAAAGATGAAGCTTTATTACTTTTTAAACATTTAGCTCAATATTTATCATTACTTGAAATGCTAAAGAAAGAAGATAATTTTGATAGAATTGCAATCATTTCCCCTTATAAAGCTCAAACAGAATTACTAAAAGAGTTATTACTTCATTCCGAAATAGAAAATAAAAATAAAGAGTTGATAGAAATTAATACTGTTGATTCATTTCAAGGTCAAGAAAGAGATATTGTATATATAAGCCTTGTCCGTTCAAACTCTGATGGCAAAATTGGCTTTCTAGACGACATACGACGGATGAATGTTGCTATGACTAGGGCAAGAAAAAAACTTGTTATAATTGGCGATAGTTCAACAATATCTCGTAATTCATTTTATTCCGATTTAATAACATATACCGAAGAAATAAATTCATACAAAAGTGCTTTTGAGTATATCTATTAAAAATAAAAAAGCTAATAGCAATATACTATTAGCTTTTTCTTATTTAGTAATATAAATATGTTAAAATACTTTTCAAAATACTAACAAAATATTAATATTGTAAGTGTAATTAAAAACTATTATTAAACTATAAAAATATGCTAAAAAAACTTACATACACACTTACTTTATTATTTATTGCTAGCTTTAGCTTTTGCAAATAATTAATGAAAGCTTTGAAAATGCATGGTCTCCAAGTCCAACAGGCTGGTATCAAGAAGAAATAGCCTCTGGTTCTGGAGGAGGAAGTAACCAATACTGGCAACAATCAGTTTATGATGGAAATTGGCTACCTGCAGGGCATGGCGATTCAAACGGAGCAGCTGCAGGAAACTCCGTAGCTTGGTATAACGATTATGATGCACAAGCAGGGCAAATTGACCGTCTTGCAACAAACAACATAGACTTATCAGCAACAACAAACCCTGTTGTCTCATTCTATATTTATTATGAAAATGGTGGTACTACTTGGAATGAGATTTCTACATCGCTTACAGAAACATGAACTACATGGAAGAAAAAAATATTTAATTTACCTAACGGTTATAAAGTTATAAATGCAAGAATAGGCTTTGAAGTTACAGCAAAATATGGCTCTTACGATTTATGGCGACACTACCAAATTAAACTAAAGCATACCACAAAATTTCAATAGGATGTTTTGCATCTCTTTTTGTTCCATCTTTTATTTGATGACGGCAACTTGTGCCTGGAGCAGCAATTTCTGTTTCAATATTAGTATTTCTTATAGCTGGAAAAAGAACAAGCTCCCCTATTTTCATAGACAAATCATAATGCTCTTTTTCAAAACCAAAAGAACCAGCCATTCCGCAACAACCCGATGGTATTTCTTCAACAGCATAATTTTCTGGAAACGATAAAATATATTTTGTCGGCTCGGTTGATGCTATCGCTTTTTGCTGACAATGTCCATGTAGCTTTATTTTCTTTACATCTGAAGTAAACTGTTCTTTTTTAATATTTCCTTTTTTCATTTCAGAAGCCAAAAACTCATCTATTAACAAACAGTTCCTAGATAAGTTTAATGCCGAAACTTTCAATATTGCTTGATCAACCGATGTATCTTTAAAAAGATCAAGATATTCATCTCTAAAGCTTAATATTGTTGAAGGCTCAATTCCTAAAAGTGGTGTTTCTTCTGTTATTTTATCTTTTAAAAGTAAAATATTTTTCTCTGCAACCTTTTTTGCTTTTCTTATTAAGCCTTTGGATATAAACGTCCTGCCACTTTCTGTATGCTTAGGTATAGAAACAGAATATCCTAGTTTTTCTAATAAATTAATTGCTTTAATTCCTAAATCAGCATCATTATAGTTAGTAAACTCATCTGCGAATAGATATACTTTTTTTGTATTAGAATGAATTATTATTTGTTCTTTACTTAATTTAACAAGCGTTTCGGTACTTAGCAAAGGCATTTTTCGTTTTGTACTAAATCCGAACAAGCTCATAAAATTTTTAGATATAAAATCGTTTTTATAAGCAAAATTGCTAATTGTAGGAAAAATTGAAAGTATCTTATTTATTCTATTAATATTTGCAATTAATCTGGTTCTAATAGGCACTCCTTTTTTATCGTATCTATGTTGAAGAAATTCAGTTTTTAGTTTAGCAACATCAACACTTGAAGGGCATTCCGATTTACACGCTTTACATGATAAACATAAATCGAGTACTTCGTATAAATCTTCATTCTCAAAAGGATTTGCATCGTTAGTTAAAACTTCTCTTAGCATATTTGCTCTTGCTCGGGTAGTATTTTTCTCATTACGAGTTGCCATATAGGAAGGACAAAGTGTTCCTCCTGTTACTTCTGTTTTACGACAATCGCCTGAGCCATTGCATTTTTCTGCTGCACGTAAATATCCTTTAGTCTTAGAAAAATCAAAAATTGTTTTAAATTCTTTTGTTTTCTGTCCTGATTTATATCTCAAAAACTCATTCATTACAGGAGTATCTGTAATTTTGCCTGGATTAAAAATATTGTCATTATCCCAAACCGATTTTATATCTTTAAAAATTGAATATATCTTTTCGCCATACATTAAAGGAATAAACTCTCCTCTTAGCCTACCATCGCCGTGTTCTCCACTTAACGAGCCTTTATATTTTTTTACAAGAAGTGCTGTTTCTTTCGCAAATATTCTAAATAGCTCTACATGTTTTTTATCTTTCAAATTTAAAATAGGTCGTAAATGCAGTTCGCCAGTAGCAATATGAGCATGAAAAACACATTCTAGTTTATGCTTTTTCAATAATAATTTAAAATCCTTAATATATTTGGGTAAAACATTAACATCAACAGCTGTGTCTTCAACCAAACTAACAGGAAGTGAGTCGCCAGGCATATTTGATAAAACTCCCAAGCCTGCTTTTCTTAAATTCCATACTTTTGTAATATCTTCACCTTTAATTATAGGAAAATGGTAGCCATAGGCAGCTTTTCTCATCTCCGCTTCCATGTTAGAAGTTATTTCTTCAATTTCTTCAAAAGTCTCTCTTGCAAATTCAATAATAAGAATTGCCTCCGGTTCTCCTTCAATAAAAAAGCGGTTTTTCTTCTGACTTATATTCTCTTTTGTTAAATCAAGTATGGTTTTATCGGCAAGTTCAATTGCTCCTGGCTTATATTTAAGGGCGATTAAATTGGCTAACAAAGCTTCTTCTAAACTATTAAAATGTGCTGTAACTACTGCTTTATTTTTAGGCGGAAGTTCGATTAAATTAAGAGTTATCTCAGTAATAAACATTAACGTACCTTCAGAACCTGAAAGTAACTTGCAGAAATTGAATTTTTCGTTACTATCACCAAAAACAGAGTTTTGCAATAATAAATCTAGTGCATAGCCTGTGTTTCGCCTTGTTACATTAGGGTGTGGGTACTCTTTTATTATTAACTCTTGGGTTTCTTTATTAGATAAAATATTATTTATTTGCCTATAAATATCACCTTCGAGTGTTTTAAGTTTAGTCTTTACAATAAACTCTTCTAAGGTCAGTTCTTCAAATATAACTTCATTTCCATCAGATAAAAAGCCTTTAATACTATGAGTATAATCTCTAGTACTTCCATAAATTAAGGAATGAAGTCCGCAAGCATTATTCCCAGACATACCTCCCATTGTACATCTATTTGCAGTTGAGGTTTCTGGTCCAAAAAACAAATTATATTTTTCTAACTTTTTATTTAATTCCGATAATATTACTCCACTTTGTACTGTAACTCTTTTATTTTCGACATCAATATCAATAATTTTATTCATGTATTTTGAAACATCGGTAACAATACCTTTACCTGTAACTTGCCCAGCAAGTGATGTTCCTGCTCCTCTAGGAATTAATGATGTTTTTATTTCAGACGCAAATTTAATTAGAAGTCTTAAATCGTCTTCATCTTTAGGAATAGCTACCGCTGTAGGCTTTTCCTTATAAGCAGAAGCATCTGTAGAATATATTGTACGATGAATTTCATCTAAAAAGAATTCTCCTTTAAGTTGTTTTTTAAGTTCTAAATATTTATTATTCATTTCAAAAAAACTTATTTTATGTATGAAAATACAAATGTAAGTATTCTTAAAAAAAACAAAAGCTTTAGCCTATAATTATTATACAGGTTTTACTATTATTTGAGCATTTGTTTCAACAGGTGCTTTAGCTTTTCCATAAGAAGGACAAGGAACTATACCTCTTTTGGAAGAGTAACAACTACTTGTTAAAACTAAGCCACCAATAAAAATTATATTAACTAATACTATTAATGTTTTTTTCATCTGTTTATAAATTATGTTAAATGTTAGATGCG
>JAOZLS010000482.1 GCA_029934705.1 Bacteroidales bacterium
AATAAATAAATAAAAGTAGCTTATGGAAGTTTATAAAAATGAATATCTATCAATTAAGATAGATGAAACAAACAAAGTCCTTATTGAAGAGTGGTATGCAACGACTACAGAAATGACAAAAGATGAATGGAAAGAAACTAGGCATAAATTTAAAGACGTTTTTTTGCAATATAAATTGAATAAATTTCTTTCACTTTGTAAAGAGTTATACTTTGTTATAACACCCGAATTGCAAAATTGGATGGCTGAAAATATAACAAAAGGCTCTGAGCATTTAGTTGAAAAAGCAGCATTAGTAATACCATCTGAAATATTTGCAGAAGTTAGTTTAGAGCAAACTATGAGCGAAAAAGAAACAGGGAAGTTAGATACTGTTTTTTTTGATGACGAACAAAATGCTCGTAATTGGTTAAATATATAGCTTAGGCACGAAAATTATTTCGGCTATATTCCCCCTGTTCTATTCACGCAGGTATCATAGAGGACACGAGTGCTAACTTTTAACTCGTGTCCTCAACGATAAATTTCACAAACTAGTAACACACAAATCAATAACCGGAGAAACAATTCACACTCAGCAATTTAACCTTTGCCCACCACGCATTAGTTCATCATATTAAACTCTACTTAGCGTCTATGTGTTCCCTAATTAGAGTCTGTCCATAAAGTCGTCATTTAGAGACTTTATAGACGGACACTAATTACACAACAACAGTTATAAACAAAAAAGGAAGATACCGAACTGCCCTCGACCCTTTACGTCGCCCTAAATCAACAAGTTAACAGCAAGTGCTTTTTGCTCTAAAAATGATGTAAAACAATTAATTCTAAATTGCTGTTATAATTGTGATTTTTAGAATGAATTATTTTTTGTTTGTTTTTGAACAAAAACAGGCAGAAAAGAAACGTTTTAAAATCATAATTATAACAGCATTTGTATATATCAATTTAATATCAAAATACACTATAATACCTAAATTGAAACATATTTTTATTTTTTTATGGAAATTATTTTAAAAGAACATCTAAATAGTGAACCTTTTAAATTTTTAAATTATGAAGACACTTAAACAACTCACAAGAAATAAAAACAATTATTCTAAAATTAATTTAGTAATTGCAACATTATTCTTTTTTATTTCTATCCCATTTTTAGGATTATCACAAAACAAGCAAGTTTATAATAAATGTAGAGCTCAAAATGCTGTTTATGAAGAAGTAGTTGATCAAACATCTGGAAAAAAAGTAAAAGTTAAAGTTGATGTTGACAGATATGGAAATGCCGAAGGAAACCAGTACGACTTAGCTGTTGATGGAGCTTTTGATGGCGAAACAATAACCGTTTTACATTTATATGTTGGCGAAGGCTTCGATTTTCACCTACCAAAAGCAGCTCTTAAAGAAAAAGGATTTTCGGTTTATAGATATATTGATAATCCTCCATCACCCGAAGAATTAGAAAAATCACTCGAGAAATCTTGCCAACTATGGATTATTTCTAGTAATATCCAAAAACTTAATGACGGACATTTAAAAGTAATAAAAAAATTCTTTGATGCAGGACATGGTGTATATATTTGGGGCGACAACGATCCATATTATGCCGATGCTAACTATGCTGCAGAATACTTAATAGGAACAAAAATGCTCGGAAATTTACCAGGAAACCAAGTTGTAGGCTTAAACAATAAAAACAAAAATATTGGAATTACTCCAAAACATCTTATTACCACAGGTATGGAATATGTTTACGAAGGAATTACAATTGCAACTATTCAAAATGCTGCTGGCTTAAATCCATTAATTTATGGTCATGAAGGAAACTTAGTTGCTGCAACTTATGAAAAGGATGGCAAAAGATTAATTATTGATGGCGGATTTACCCGACTATATATTTCATGGGATGCAGCTGGTACAGGTAGATATGTGAAAAATGCTGCAGCATGGCTTGTTAACTACGAACAATTTGGACAAAATTCTCAAGTAATGAAATAAAATTAATATTTTTTTATGGAATTTATATTAATTGTGCATCAAGCTAATAACAAACAATAAAATTCATATAAGCACTTGAGTAAAATTAATTGTATATTTACTTATCCGCAAATTGCTGATTGATAAAATCTTGCACAAGTGCGTAAGCAACAATAAATAGCACTTAGTGCTTAATACAAGGAAAAACAAACACAAGGAAAATTACCTAAGCTTAAATACCGCTGACAAACGGTAGCCTAATTAATAATAGGTTTTGATAGATAACCGGATTTAACCTTCCGGTTATTTTTTATTTACATGAACCATAACATTATACATATCTAGCAAAATATTCTTTTATATCATTCAATTTAACTGTTTTGTATAAACTTTCTATTCGTTCAATCTTTGAAATGTTCTTTTTTGCAAATTCCTTAAACTGATTCGTTTCTAAACTAAATGGTCTGTGATTGTAAGCTTTTAAAACTTTGCTTATCTCATTTTTTAATAAAATTGTATCTTCTTCGAAAAAGCTATTTTCAAAAAAATCTAGTAAATAATTAATTGCTGTTTCATTGGGATGCAACATGTCTGGAGTATAAAATCTATAATCTCGTAAATCGTCATTCATTATTTCATAAGCAGGAAAATAAAAACAATTTGCATAATGGTCTTGTATTTGATTTATAGCAATATGTAAAATTGATTTACTCAATTGATTTTGCGAAAACCCATCTTTTAAATGCCTTATAGGACTAACAGTAAAAATAATTTTAATATCCGGATTGTAATTTTGTAAGCTATTTATAAGTTGAAAATATTCAATTGTAATTTCATCAGGATTAAGTAACCTACGTTTAAATTTATTTGCAGGCAACTTATGACAATTCGACACTATGTCTTGAGTCTCTATACTTTCATACACCA
>JAOZLS010000483.1 GCA_029934705.1 Bacteroidales bacterium
TGAATAAAAGGCCCAGTATTACCATTAAAATCAATTGAGTCCTGAGGATTAAATGTTATATTTTTTCTTGAATCTACTTTTAAAATAAAGAATTTTAAAGCTCCTAAAGCAATTTTAGAATAAATATCATCCTTTTCTTCTTCGGAAAAGCCTTCTAATTTACCTAATTCTTCAGCCGTTTCTTTAGCTGTGCTAATCATGTCATCTATTAAATCGTCGGCATCAACTACTGTTCCTTCCCTCGATTTCATTTTTCCATCTGGCAATTCAACCATACCGTAAGACAAATGTGTTAATCTGTTAGACCAAGCATATTCGAGCCTGTCTAAAATTATTGATAAAACTTTAAAATGATAATCCTGCTCGTTTCCTACAACATATATTGCTTCATCAAATGAATAATCTTCGTATCTTTCAACAGCAGTTCCAAGATCTTGAGTCATATATACTGTTGTTCCATCTCCACGAAGAAGAATTTTTTCATCCATTCCATATTCTTCTAGTCCTATAAAAACAGAGCCGTCAGACTTTTGTTTTAGTTCGCCAACACGCAAAGCATTAAGAACAATACTTTTGCCAATTAAATATGTATCAGATTCATAATATATTTTATCAAAGCTAATTCCTAATTTTTTGTATGTTACATCAAAACCTTCATAAACCCAGTCGTTCATGGTTTTCCACAACGCACGGACTTTTGTATTATCCCGTTCCCATTTTTTTAGCATGGTTCGAGTTTTTTTCATCCACTCAGCATTTTCTTTTGCTTCGTCAACAGTAGCACCATTTGCTATAAGCTCTTTTTGTTGTTTTTTATATTCTTTATCAAAAGCTACATAATATTTACCTACAAAATGATCGCCTTTCATTTTTTCGGTTTCAGGAGTAGCACTATTTGCTAACTGTTCCCATGCCAACATAGATTTGCAAATATGTATGCCTCTGTCGTTTATAAGATTTACTTTTACTACATTATTTCCTGCAGCTGCAAGTATTTTAGAAACAGACCAACCTAAAAGATTATTTCTAATATGCCCTAAATGAAGGGGTTTATTTGTATTTGGAGATGAAAACTCTATAACAATTTTTTTAGAATCATCATTTATTGGTTTAAAACCATATTTGACTTCATCGTTAATAGTGTTTAAAATATTACTCCAATATTTATCAGATATTGATATATTTAAAAATCCTTTAAAAACATTAAACGAAGAAACAAAATCTAAATGTTCTTCTAAATATTCTCCAATTTGATTAGCAGTGTCCTCAGGACTTTTTCTTGAAGTTGAAAGCAACGGAAATACTACTAAAGTATAGTCTCCATCAAAATCCTTCCTAGTTTTCTGAATTTGTATTTTTTCTTTTTCAAGATTAGTATCATATAAGACTTTAACAGCCTCTTTTATAGCATTAAAAAATAATTCTTCAATTTTTATCATTGTTCTTCGTTTTAAAAACACAAATATACATATTTTTAGCAAAAAAACTTCAAGCAAAATTGACAAAAATTTAATAATTAACAAGAATTCCGTTTTACTAAAATAATAAGCTTTAAATTATCGTTAATGTGCATGAAAGAAAATTAATTTACCACCTTTGCAATATAAAATATATAATTTATGAAAATTTCAACAAAGATCATTGCTGCCATTATTATATTTTTCTCAATTTACTCTTGTAACTCAGACGATATTATAATAACTGACGGTTCAGCATTAAGTTACTCAACAGATACTGTTATGTTTGATACAGTATTTACAACAATAGGTTCTGCAACCAGATTTTTTACCGTAAAAAATAACCAAGACGAAACTGTTACAATTTCTTCTATAAAATTAGCTAAAGGCGAAAACTCTAATTTTAGAATAAATGTTAATGGCACATCTGGTAACGCATCAGACATAACGATTAACGGAAACGACAGCATATACATATTTGTTGAAGTTACTGTAGATCCAAACAGAGATGAAATGCTAGAGCAAGACTCAATAGTTTTTGAAACCACAAATAACTCAGACAATATAGATTTAGTTGCATTTGGTCAGGATATTATATTAATTAACGATTCTGTTTTAAATACTCAGACTTGGACAAACGAAAAACCATACCTTATATATAACTCTATGGCAATTGACGAAAATCAAATACTTACACTAGAAGCGGGAGCACATCTGCACTTTCATAGAGGCTCAGCTTTAATAGTCTTAGGAACTATAATTGCTAATGGAAATTTAGAAGAGCCTGTTATATTTGAAGGCGATAGATTAGAACATGAATATTTTGATGTTCCAGGACAATGGGATGGGATTTGGCTTACCAAACTAAGTAAAAATAATTATTTTAATTATGCCCACATAAAAAATGCAGACATAGGTATTGCTGCCGATAGCGTTAATGGCTCAGGCTATTTTCTTGCAATCCACAATAGTAAAATCGAACACCATTCGCTTTATGGAATATTTACACAAATGAGTAGTGTTTTTGCAACAAACACATTAATTAGCGACTGTGGAAGAAATGCACTAATGCTAACCCGAGGTGGTTACTACGAATTTATTCACTGTACAATCGGAAATTACTGGTCGAACCAAGTAAGAACGAGCCCTTCAGTATTTATAAATAACCATTTTAGTTACGACCAAACATTATACGTTTATAATTTGGAAAGAGCTTATTTTGGAAATTGTATAATTTGGGGAAATCAAGATACTGAATTTAATTATGATGCTTATACAGATGGAGTTGCATTTAATTTTATGGTTGAAAATAGCTTTGTAAAAATTGATACATCTGCTCATATTAATATAGAAAATACCGAGCATTTTAAAACGAATTTCTACAAATCGAATCCACTATTCTTGAATACAGCCGCTTATGATTTTTCT
>JAOZLS010000484.1 GCA_029934705.1 Bacteroidales bacterium
TTTTTAATCCTTTCAAAGGTTCCACAAAATTTGTTAGTTTATATTTAATTGGTTCAAGGTAAGATTGTCCAGCCAATATGATAAAATTATCATTTTTTAGGTCTACAACTTTTCCCAATTGCTCTATAACTTTTTCACCCCATAATTTCGCTTCTTTTTTTGTCAAAACTTTCAGGTTTGGATTTTTTGCTCTTTTGGAAGGTGGCACATAACTTAAAGTGACATCATAGGGTTCAATTTCTTTGTTTAGGTCCACTAAACCATATTTGGCGGAAATAATAAAAATTTTGTCTGGATTTAGTTTTTCAGCATAAGCCAAACTATTCGTAAAAAGCGGTCCTTTATACAAGTCTTTTGCTTTTGTTTTTTCATTTCCTTTTCTGGAAACACAAGAAATTAAGACTATTCGTTTCATTGTTTTGATGTTGTTTCTTACACTTACTGCTAACGGCAGTCGGTCTAATAACCTAAGTCAAGTCTCTGAGAATCGCATATTTGATAACTCTCAAATATACCTACCCAAATACTTTATTGTTTGTCAATAGTTTTTAGACAATCTGACGTTGAGTATATGAAAAATAAGCGGTTTAGAGGCAATATTTTCTTGCTTGCAAGAAAGTTAAAACGGGCTACAAATCTTGATGTTACTACTATTTCGCTTATTTTTTATATACATCTTAAGTTAGCCATTGTTATTTTATATCAATCATAACTTCCTCTAATATTCTATCATAGATTATAGTATCGGCAATTCCAAATAATAACATTTCTGTATTGTACGGATAATCAACTTTATTTTTATCGTCTTGATAAACTATTGAATTAATTTCTTTGATTACATCTCTCATTTTTAAATATGCTTGATTAGGTGGAATAAATAATTTTTTATCAGCATTTGAAATCAGTTTGACTTTCTTCTTTGAATCCTTTTTCCTTTTATATTCAGGAATTTTGTGTTTTAGCCTGATAAGCACTTCAATATTAAATGCGTTCATTTTGCTATTGGTTCCTGTTGGTATAGGAAAATATAAATCTGAGGCATTCTCTAAAAGCAATAGTGAATTTAACGAAAATGCAACTCGTGAGTCATATATTACATTTTCTGATGGTTTGTAAAAAGATAATATTTTTGATGTACTTGCAATTCTGTCAAATTCGAGATTATTTTTCTCTATGGCATTGATTCCTAAAACAAACAATTTGTCAATATTATTTCTTCCACCCCGAATGCCTCCCCAATCGTGAACAATCCATTCAAATAGTTTTTTGAGCTGGTTCTTGTCATTATTCTTTTTTGCGGATTTTATTTTATCGCTGATTATTTGCTTCAATAAAACGTTACATTCATAGTTTGATTTTCCACTAAACTTCTTAATATCCTCAATTGAAAATATTTCAGAACCATGTCCTTTTGAAAAAGGAATATCCCAATCATAGTTTTCTTTTACGGATATAGTTTTGAGGTAATTCGCTACTTTTTCAATGTTCATATTGAGTTTTTTAATAATGGCTAATGATAGGTATATAGTTACTACTGCATTTCTTCATTACCTTTGTGTAAAGGTAAACAGATTTCCCTAAACCAAGCAAAACATGTCATTTTTAATTGAAATAGGGCATCTTATTATCCGAAAGAACAAAAAACTTATAGAAGGTTCATTACTTTTAGCCCTTAGAATAACTTAATTAAATAATCTTGACTTAACTAATAGGTTCCACTAAAACAAGGATTATTATGCTGAAAAGTTTGGCATACCTTTTGGATGAAAATATAATTAGTTAATAAGTTCCACTAAAACAAGGATTAAGACTCTTTACCAAAAATTAAAATTGATAAAAAAGTAATATGATGAAAAAAGTAGCAATAATAGGCTTTCTGGTTCTAATAGCAAGTATTTTTTTAGCAATGAGCGTAAAAGCACAACCAAAAATTCCAGTTAAATTAGAGTGGGAAGATGAATGGTTTCACCAAGAAGTGGAAAAATATTTAGATAATCCTTCTTTTGGATCTGATTTTAGAAAGTTTTTTACAAAGAAGTTAAAAAAAGCAGGTTTTGAAAATATTACTGATTTACACGTTTATCAAGCATATTTTCCTTCAACAAAAGGAGAGAGATGGAATAGTAGTAAAATGTTGGCAACTGGACAAGCATTAGCAGCTAATTCAAAATGGGAATATATGAATGCTTATCGTACATATAACCAAAAACCAGCAGGACCTAGTAATTGGAAGTGGCGAGCAAAATTCTTAGATTTGGATTCAGGAATAATTTACAAAGTAGCTTTTGGAAAATGGAGTCAGTCTCCACAGTATATAATAGAGGAGCCTCAAATAGACTTTAAAGAGTATCGATGTAACGAAACAGAGGTACATAGAAATTATAAAGACATACTTCAAGATACTTACGATAAGTTTTTGTTAGAAGATTATGCTGAAAATAGAGATAAAAAATACATTCCAGTAGAAGAATATCAAATTTACCAGTTCGCAGGAGTAAGATATTTACCAAACACTTTAGAAGAATTGGAAAAAGATTATGTAAAGTGGTGTGAGAGAGATGGAGTAGAAATAACAACAGAACCACTCTGGCATAAGGTGAAGAGTAATCACGATCTATGGATAGAGCTGCGATATAGTGAAAAAACATTAGCTAGATGGGAAGGAAAACCATACAAAGAATTAAAACGATGGAAGTATGAATGAGTATAAAAGGAAATTAAAACTCAGTTAATAAATTCCATTAAAACAAGGATTACAATAACAACCATTACCATAACTTTTTTTCCTACTTTTATTCCCTTAAAATAAAGTGATATGGTAGCACAAAATATACTGATAGTTTATCCTGAAACTCACAAAACCCGAATAGCTGT
>JAOZLS010000485.1:0-480 GCA_029934705.1 Bacteroidales bacterium
ATATTTATATACTATTTGATAGTGTATATATATTGACAAAAATATTTGCTGGATTATTAACAATAACAGGATTGTATATTATTCCTCTGATAAGGAGACATGTTAATATTACGATTAAACCACTCTTTATTTCAATATTTTTTTTAGTCGTTTTTTTAGGTATTCCAATAAGTGAAACATCTCAAAAGCATGACATTAACAATGAAACAGAAGAATGTTATATTACAGCTAATGTTTTAAATGTAAGGGAAGGACAAGGAACTAATTTTAAAATAATTTGTAAACTTAAAAAAGGAGATAAGATAAACCTCATTTCAAAAGAAGATAATTGGGCTAAAATATCAATAGATAATGAAAAAGTTGGTTATGTTTCAAGTAAATACATTTCAAATAAAGAACCCAATAAAAAAGATGATAAAAATTGGCTTATATATATTGTTATTGGTATAATTGTAGTAATTGGAATGTTTTCTAATGGAG
>JAOZLS010000485.1:490-2873 GCA_029934705.1 Bacteroidales bacterium
GTTCAACTATGTCAGAGAAAGAGACAGCTTCTGAATCTAATTTTGTTTGCAAATATTGCGGATATGAAGATAACAGTTTAAAATATTTAACTTCTTATCCATGTTCAAAAAGTCCAACAGGTAACCATATTCCTTATGAAAAAGGCATTCAGTCTATCTACAATTGCAAACATTGTGGTTATGAAGATAAAAGTTTAAAATATTTAACTTCTTATCCATGCTCAAAAAGCCCAACAGGTAATCATATTCCTTATGAAAAAGGTATTCAACCAATTTATAATTGCAAATATTGCGGTTATACCGATAAAAGTTTAAAATATATGACTTCTTATACGTGTTCAAACAGTCCAACAGGAAATCATGAACCTATGTAAAAAATTAACTTTAAATTAAAAAAGATGCACAGAGAAAATAACATTTTTTACAAGGCAATAAAAAAAGATGAAAATCATACTACGGAACTATTCTGTAACTTGCTTAAATTTGATTATATTAGGAATCTATTACTTAATTTTTTCAATAAAAATAGTCTTGTAAATATTCCGATAGAAACGTTAAAATATGAAAGTATTAATACGCAGATAAGAATTAAAGAAAACAATAAACAACCTGATATTGTTATAGAAAACCAACATTTTTATTGTTTCTTTGAAATCAAAGTTAAAAATTCAGATTTACAAGAAAGTCAAATAACTGATTATCCGGCAGAATTAGAAAAATATGAAAAGAATAAAAAAATTAAATTAATATATTTAATTCCAAATAATTATAAATATGAAGATACAATAATAGAGGAAGTAATAAATAAAAAGAAATATGCCGACATATTTTATTGGGAGGATTTTCTTAAATATATTGAAAATACAGATTTGCCCAAAAGCAATATTCTAATTTCTGAATTTATTACTTTTTTAAAATTAGTTTTAGGTAAACAGGATTTATCATTAACCTTAAATTTAGAAGAAATGGCTTTATTACAAAATCCCAAAGATTTAATTAACGCAAAAAACTTACTCAATAAATTATATGACATAATTGATGATAGTTCCCAAAAAGTTGTAGATTATTTTGAAGCAAAAATTAAAATTTTCAGTCAAACTAAACGAAATGAAATTTCTAATGAATACGCAGTCTATTTTACTGATGAAGATGAGGAATATATTTTATTTTTCGGATTATGGTTTGACATGGTCGAAGATGACATTACAAAATATGGTGATAAATTAATGTGTTTTGGAGTGAGCATTGATGATGAAGACTATAATTTTGGTAGATACGCAGAAAAATTTAAAACATTATATAAAAGTAAAAGTTTTGAAGCAAACAATTGGTTACTTTCACATTTTGACAAATACGCACTGGCAAATGAAGACGAAACTAAACTTATAGAGAATATTTCAAAAAAACTTATTTACACAATAGAAAAACTTTTAAAATAGTTCTTAAATGCAAAAAAAAATAACGATACAAGTTCAGGACAAGATAATTTCAATAATCCAAAATAAGGAAGAAGATTTTATTTGCTTAACAGATATGCTAAAAGCAAAAGACGGAGAATTCTTTATGACAGATTGGCTAAGAAACCGAAATACTCTTGAATTTCTAAGCGTTTGGGAAAAATTAAACAATCCGAATTTTAATTATGGCGAATTCGCCACAATTAGAAATCAGTCTGGTTTAAATAGTTTCAAAGTAAGTGTAAAAGAGTGGGTTGAGAAAACAAATGCAATAGGAATATTTTCCAAAGCAGGTAGATATGGTGGAACTTATGCACATAAAGATATTGCATTTGAATTTGGTTCGTGGATAAGCCCAACATTTAAGCTGTATTTAATAACTGAATATCAACGATTAAAGGAAATTGAATACAATCAATACAATTTGGAATGGAATTTTAAACGTGTATTGAGTAAAATGAATTATCATATTCAAACAGATGCAGTTAAAAATCACATAATTCCACAATCAAATTTATCCAAAGAGAAAGAATGGCTTGCCTATGCCGAAGAAGCAGATTTATTAAATGTTGCTTTATTTGGTTGCACTGCAAAACAATGGCGTGATGCAAATTCAGAACATACAGAAAAAGGGTTAAATATCCGAGATTTTGCAAGTATAAATGAATTAGCCGTTTTGTCTAATATTGAAAGCCTAAATGCGGATATGATAAGCAGTAAAATAGAGAAAACTGAAAGGTTTAATAAATTGAGACAAATAACTCATTATCAATTAGAAATACTCAACGAGAAAGATTTTATGAAAGCATTGAAGAAATTAACAAATGACACATATATCAACGAAAAAAAACGACTTGATAAATAGATAAATGCACACAACATCGTGTTGGATGTCAGCCATTTTTTTTGTGTTTTTTTTGAGGTGC
>JAOZLS010000147.1 GCA_029934705.1 Bacteroidales bacterium
ATAACAAGTAATAAATACTGTAAAAAATAAACATGTCGTATTATTTTATCAAAAAATAATAAAAATAAAGATATAATAAATATTAAAATTATATTTTTGTGATTGAATTACAAATTTGTAATTTTGAGCAATAAAAACAATCATATTAATAAAACTTTAATGGATTTAACAGTAAATTACTTAGGATTAAAGCTTAAGAACCCTATAATCATTGGAAGTTCAGGACTTACAAACAGTGTAGAAAAAATTATAAAGCTTGCCGAGAACAATGCAGGAGCAATAGTTTTAAAATCACTATTTGAAGAACAAATACATGCTGAATTTGATCAAAAAGCATCTAAAAACGTTCATGAATACTCGGAAGCTTATGATTACATGAGCAGTTACAACGAAGAAAATGCCGTTGGAACATATTTAACTTTAATAGAAGAAGCTAAAAAAGCTGTTGAAATTCCTATTATTGCAAGCATAAACTGTGTAACAGATGCAAACTGGACCGATTTTGCTAAACAAATTGAAAAAGCAGGAGCAGATGCTTTAGAAGTAAATATCGCTATTTTACCTTCAGATCCAGATTCTGATGGTAAAAAAAATGAAGAAACATACTTTAAAATTCTAAAAAAAATTGATAAAGCTGTAACCATTCCAGTTGCAGTTAAAATAAGTCATTACTCAGCAGGTCTTGCAAGTTTTGTTAGAAAACTTGATTGGAGCAAATATGTAAAAGGTATAGTAATGTTCAATAAATTTTACTGTCCTGATATTGATATAAATAATTTCAAATTAGTACCTTCATCAGTATTCAGCTCAAAAGAAAACATTACAGCATCACTTAGGTGGGTTGCACTTTTAGCCGAAGACTTAAGATCAGACGTAGCAGCATCTACAGGAGTTCATGATGGCGAAGGAGTTATAAAACAAATTTTAGCAGGAGCAGATGTAGTACAAGTTGTTTCGGCATTATATAAAAACGGACCAGAGCATGTTAATTCTATATTAGAAGAATTAAAAATATGGATGACAGAAAAAGGATTTGAAAAATTATCTGATTTCAAAGGAAAAATGAGTAGCAAACAAGTTAAGAATCCTGCTGCTTTCGAAAGAATTCAATTTATGAAATATTATAGTAGTATAGAATAATAAAAATATATAAATGGCAGATAACACACTAAATAGTATTATTACAAGCATAATACAAGTATCCCCAACAATGAAAATATTCAGGATTTCAGCTGATGGGTGGGATTTACCTGTTTTTGAGGCAGGACAATTTGCAGCATTAGCATTACCAGGCTCAGCACCAAGGCATCCTGATGCAGATCCAGACAGAGAAGCTGTAGAACCTGATAAACTAATAAAAAGAGTATATTCAATTGCATCGTCATCAAAAGCAAAAGATTATATTGAGTTTTACATAACATTTGTAAGATCTGGATCTTTAACACCACGACTTTTTAACCTAGAAATTGGCGATCGCATACATTTAGGTAAAAAAGCTGTTGGAATGTTTACTTTGGACCAAGTTCCTGCAGGAAATAACATTGTACTAGTAGCTACAGGAACAGGAATTGCTCCTTATATTAGTATGGTAAGATCAAATGCTTTACAGTCTGATAAAAATAAAATTGCTGTAATTCATGGAGCTGCAAACTCGTGGGATTTAGGATATTCATCAGAACTTAACCTAATTGAAAGTATTTCGGATAAATTTAATTATTTACCTACAATTCTTGAACCAGATAAAGAGCCTGTAAAATGGGCTAGAGATACCAGGTTTATTGAAGAAATGTGGAATGCTAAAGTAATTGAAGAAGTTTGGGGTTTTAAACCAACTCCCGAAAATACACATGTATTCTTATGCGGAAACCCTAAAATGACATCTGGAATGACAGCAACCCTTGAAAAAGAAGGCTTTATTGAACATTCAAGAAAAACACCAGGGCATATACACGTCGAAAAATGGTAATTATAAAACAAATTATATTACACACTTATTAATTATTAACAGTAAATTTTTAATTAAGTTTACACCAATTTTAACTAAATATTATGAAAGAAGGAATCGTAAAATTTTTTAACGAAACTAAAGGTTTCGGTTTTATTAAAGATGTAGAAACTGAAGAAGAATTTTTTGTACACGTTTCAGGACTTGTTGATAGAATTAAAGAAGACGACAAAGTTACTTTTGAAGTAACAGAAGGGAAAAAAGGATTAAATGCAATAGATGTTAAACTAATATAAGTTATAATATATATTGATTACAAAATTCTTAAGCCTCGCAATTTGCGAGGCTTTTTTTATATAAATCTATTAGTTTTCCTGACCTGAAAGGTTTCATATTGTAAACTTCTGCAAATTTTCTAGTTTATTTTCTTTTTGCAAACATAAATCTATCAGGTCTTTTTGATAAGATTACCTTTTTTTTCAATTGACACTACATTGTCCTACGGGCGAATGCAGGTCGGGTCTTTTTTTATCAAATCAATTTTGCCTCAGTCAGGTGTTTTCCACCTGACTGGCTTACATGCAAAACCAATAAAACCCATGAAGGAGACTTATTTGCTATTGCAAAAAAAGTCATACGATGAATAATTTGCAAAATCAGAAAATTCACACATTTTACTAATCAGTTAATTAGAGATTCATCGAATGACTATGATTACTTCCGTAGCTGAGTACTTTGATTGTGAGTTCAAACCACGAAGCCAGGGTCACTGTCAAGTCTTTTTGATAAGTAACCCGTACCCTATTTTTATTATGTCTAAATAAAGCCTAATCGCTGACTATTATCATATTTTTATCTAATAAAAATCATGTTCTGCCCAAAAGAATAACTCTAAATTTACATAAACAAATTAAAGTTATTTTTAATTCAATATATAACAGACATGGTAGGCACAAAAGAATTAATTAAAAATTTATCTGTAAAGCATGGAATAGAAAGAAAAAGTCTTCTTCCTATTTTACAAGATATAGTTGAAAAAGAAAATTTTCTTTCAAACGATAGTATGATTGAAGTTGCAAGAATTTTAGACATTTCTGCAGCAGAAGTTTATGGAACAGCTTCATTCTTCTCATTTTTAGATACAGAAGCTAGAGGCAAATACAAAATACGTGTTTGCAAATCAATTACCTGCGACATGAAAGGAAAAAACGAAACAATTAAATGTATCGAAAATATCCTCAAAATTAAAGTAGGAGAAACATCTAAAGGCGGACGTTTTTCTTTACTAGAAACCAACTGTTTAGGATGGTGTCATAAAGGACCAGTAATGCTTGTAAACGATGAAGTTTACACAGAGCTTACACCAGAAAAAATTCGTGAAACTTTAAGCGAATATATCAGAGAAGAAAAATAAACAATTTAAACAACTGAAATTATGACAACACACATAAATAAATTAGGATATATATTTAGTAAAGACTGCGAATGCGACGACATACTAAAAAATACACTTGCTAAAACAAAGGACGAAGTAGTTAGCGAATTAATAAAATCTGGATTAAGAGGTAGAGGCGGAGCTGGATTCCCTATTGGTTTAAAATGGAAATTTACTGCAAGTCAACCCGAAGAGGTAAAATACATTATTTGTAACGCTGACGAAGGCGAGCCTGGAACATTTAAGGATAGAGAAATATTAACTCAAGTTCCAAAAAAAGTTTTAAGAGGAATGGCTTTATGTGCTTATGTTACTGGTGCAAAAAAAGGATTTATATATTTAAGAGGTGAATACAAATATCTTGTACCACACTTACAAAAAAACATTGACGAATTTCACGAAGATATGAAAAAATTCAACATTGACTTAAATGTTGAAATATTTTTAGGAAGTGGTGCTTATGTATGTGGCGAGGAAACTGCCCTTATAGAATCAATGGAAGGAAAAAGAGGCGAGCCTAGAAACAAACCTCCCTACCCTAATCAATTTGGTTATTTAGGAAAACCAACTGTTGTTAATAATGTTGAAACTCTAGCATCTACAATGATTGTTTTTAGATTAGGAGCAGACGTTTATAATAACTTGGGAACAAAAGACCAACAAGGATCAAAACTATTTTCAATTTCTGGCGATTCTCCAAAAGAAGGTGTTCACGAAATTGAATTAGGTATGTCGGTTGCCGATTTTGTAAACGAATTTGGCGATGGCGATACAAAAGCTGTTCAAGTTGGTGGTGTTTCAGGATTTTGCGTTCCTCGTAAAAATTTTAATAAAGAGATTATTGGCGAAGGTAATACTACTGGAGGTTCAACAATGATATTTAATAGTTCACGCTCGATGTATAATGTTTTACACAATTTTTTAGACTTTTTTGCAGAAGAATCATGTGGACAATGTACCCCATGCCGAGTAGGTTGCCAACAATTACTAAAAGGAATTGAAGCTGTTAAGGCTGGTGAAAAATCACCAAAATATCTTGACCAGTTAATAAAATTAAGTAAAACAATGCAAATAACATCTAAATGTGGTTTAGGACAATCTGTTACAAACTCGTTTACAAGTATTGTTAATAATTTTAGAGAAGAAATGATTTATTAAATTTTATCAACCGAAAAAAAAATACAATTATGTCAAAAAATACTATAACATTAATAATAGACGGAACAAAAGTAACGGTTGAAGAAGGAACCTCTATTTTAGATGCCGCAAAAAAAGTAGATATTGAAATACCCACGCTTTGTCATCACGAAGACTTATGTGTAGCAGGAAACTGCCGAGTTTGTGTTGTTGAAGAAAAAGGAAAGAATAATTTAACAGCATCCTGTGCTGCACCTGCAACCGAGGGAATGGACATTCTAACATCTTCGCCAAAAGTAAGAAGAGCTAGAAAAGATATTATGGCATTGCTAGTTTCGGAGCATAACACACAATGTACAACTTGCTACAGAAATACAAACTGCGAACTTCAAACATTAGCCTCAGATTATAATGTTGATAATGATATATATCTAAGTGTACTGAAAAACAACACTACAATAGATAAATCATCATGGTCCATTGAGAAAGATGACAGCAAATGTATTCGTTGCCAACGTTGCGTAAGAACATGTGCCGAAATTCAGCACGTCAACGCTTTAGCAGTAACTCATAAAGGACACGAAATGAAAATTTCTACTTTTATGGATTTCCCAATGAACGAAATTGTTTGTACAAACTGCGGACAGTGTATTATTCATTGCCCAACAGCAGCACTTACCGAAAGAAGATATTACGATGATATTTGGGAAGCAATTGACGACCCTACAAAACACGTTGTAGTAAATACAGCACCATCAGTAAGAGTCGCATTAGGTGAAATGTTCGACTATGAACCAGGTAAAATTGTTACGGGCAAAATGGTTACGGCTCTCAAAAAAATGGGCTTCGACTCAGTTCTTGACACCGATTTTTCAGCCGACCTTACAATTATTGAAGAAGCCAACGAATTACTTGTTCGACTTAAAAAAGCTTTTGTTGACAAAGAAGAAGTAGCTTTACCAATGATTACATCATGTTCACCAGGCTGGGTTAAATTTATTGAACACATGTACCCAGAGCACCTTGGACATTTATCGACATGTAAATCGCCACAGCAGATGTTTGGCTCAATGGTAAAAACTTATTATGCCGAAAAGAAAGGAATTGATCCTAAAGACATTGTTTGTGTAGCAGGAATGCCGTGTGCTGCAAAGAAATACGAAGCAAACAGACCTGAAATGCGAGATAGTGGTTTTCAAGATATTGATGCAGGTTTAACAACTCGTGAATTAGGACACATGATAAAACAAGCTGGTATAAAATTCCAAGAATTACCAGAAGAAAACTTTGATAAAATAATGGGAGAATCATCAGGAGCTGCTGTTGTTTTTGGAGCAACTGGCGGTGTAATGGAAGCAGCTTTAAGAACTGCTTATGCAGTAATTACAGGTCGCCCTGTACCTTTCGACAATTTAAACATTACACCTGTTAGAGGAATGGAAAGTATTAAAGAGATAACAATTAAATTTGAAGATTGTGTACCCGAATACAGTTTCCTTGAAGGAATTGAAGCTAAATTTGGAATAGCCCATGGCTTAACAAATGCAAGAGCAATTATGGATCAAATAGTTGAAGGAAAATCACCCTACGTATTTATAGAAATTATGGCTTGCCCTGGTGGATGTATCGGTGGCGGAGGACAACCAATTCCAACAACAGATGAAATCCGTAAAAAGAGAATAGAAGCAATTTATGCTGAAGATATGGGTAAACCAATTCGTATGTCGCATGAAAACCCTGAAATAAAGGAAATTTATGAGAGTTTCTTAAAAGTACCTTTAGGCGAAAAATCTCATCACTTACTGCATACAAAATACCGTAAGCGTAAAAGATATTAGTTTTTAGTATTAGTTTATTTTTCCAAAAAGAGCCTCCTTATGGAGGCTCTTTTATTGAATATATAAAATTACATAATTTCCTCAAATTCTAAACTAGAACCGACCTTACTACAATGTAGTTTTTTTTTTTGCAGAACAGCGTAAGCAACGATAAATAACACTATATGCTTATTTTATTTTAAAACTTTTAAAAAACACCTTTGCCTTTTTCTTATTTTCATCAAGCGACATATAAACAAATTGATACTGAATATTATTAATGATGATTGCTCTATAATAGGTGTAATAATTATTACTTAGAGTCATAACGGCTTCTTTCCCCTCTGTTCCTTTATATTTATATTTTTTCTCAGATAAAACATTACCCTTAATTGATTTTACAAAAGAATTAAAAGTAACATTTAAAGTGCTCGATACATTTTCTTTTGAAACTTCAACATCAAATTCAATAAAACTAAATAAGTAAATATCATTACCAACAATTAATTGAGCCGAAGTTAATATTGAACCATTATTCAACTCTTTTTCTGTTTCTTCATATTCCGAAATAAAAGAAATTGAACATTTACCCTTTTCAGAAGAATAAACATGAGCATTTTTTTGAGCATACGAAATTTGAGTTCCTACCAACAGTACTACAAGAATTAAAAATTTAGTTTTTTTCATTATTTTGGTTTTTATTTAATAAATACATTTAGTAATTACCTTAAATTTAAGACATTTTTACTAAATAAAGAATACATTAATAAAAATAAATAATATTTTATCCTTATTCATATATAACTCATTATTACTAAAAGCAGAAAATAATGCAAGAAATACTTATTTCGATTTAGTAGTTTTTCTTCTTTTTGGTGCAGAAGTCTTTTTCTCTAAAAATTTATCAACCAAATAATTAATACCCTCTTTATCAAGTTTTTTTGTATTTAGAATTAGCTCGTCGCCATATTCATTTTTTAAAATAATTTCGGTTTTATAACCTGCGGCATAAGTAGTAAAAGCCTGAGCAAACCTACTAAACGGACCAGAAATTCCTATTAAAACAGCTGTCAATGTACTTATTACACCTGCTCCCATTTCTCCTTTTTTTGCAGTTACTCTTTTAACTTTTACGCTTCCTAGCTCATCAATTCTCGCTTTTTCTAGGTATTTTTTTAAATGTAGAACTTGTTTTTGAGAATTTTCTCCTTTTACTTCAATAGAAATTTTCATAAGGGGTATTTTTAAGTTTTCAAATGCAAAGTTAATTATATTTTTTGTAATGCAAACTTGTAATTTAAAGTATTTTGCATAAAATACCACTTATAAGGTAAAAAGTTTACTTACAAATGATATTTTAGACCTAAATTGTGTGATTATGAACGAAGAAAATTGCTAATGCTTTGGTGCTAAAAGATTTCTATAAATTTTGAAGACACCTTGTTGGTATGTGAAAAATTTCAGAAATTCTTTGAGTGCTAAATGATTAGTGATTTTCAAAGTTTGTAATCGCACAATTTAGGTTATAGTCTATTTTACGGCAATAGTCTCAATTTCAACTAAAACACTTAATGGTAGTTCTTTTACTGCAAAAGCAGCTCTTGCTGGCTGATTTTCAGGGTAATATTTACCATAAACCTCATTCATTGCTGCAAAACTTGACATATCGCTAAGTAAACAAGTTGATTTTACTACATCGGAAAAACTATATCCTGCTTCTTCCAATATTGCTGAAATATTTTGCATTACTTGCTCTGTTTGCTCTACAATTCCGCCTTCAACAACTTTTGACGTTGCAGGGTTTACTGGTACTTGACCTGATATATACAAAGTATTGCCCGCTTTTACAGCTTGACTATATGGTCCTATTGCTCCTGGTGCTTTATTCGTATTTATAATTTCTTTCATATCTGTTTATTTTAAAAAAAATACTAAACAAAAATATAAATATTTTCCATACTTTCTAAATTAAATTTAATTTTTACAAAAAGTTATGTATATTTAACTTTTAAAATAAGTTTTAAATTATGATAGAATCTAGAAACAGATTTAAAGGCAACAATATATACACTTCAAATGATGCAGATATTTATTTTGGACGTAACGAAGAAATTAAAACAATGTACGGACTCGCAGGTTTTGAAGATAATGTTTTACTACATTCCGAAAAACGCGCAGGAAAGTCATCATTACTAAATGCGGGACTTATCCCTTTGCTTAAAAACAGCAATAGGTTTAATGTACTCTACTATAATTTTAAAACTATTAATACCGATGAAATTTCTATTACCGATTTTTTGCTTAAACCACTAAGTCCGCTTTTACCAGCAATAAGTTATACCGACAAATTATTTGCTAATAAAAAAGATTTTTGGGTTGCCCTAAAAAAGTATCAAGGGAATAATGAAGTTGACAAAAAACTAATACTTGTTTTTGATAATATCGAACATCTTTTTTTAGATATCACTAAAACTAACGATTTTTTTCAAGAAATTAAGTTACTCTTTTCTGAAGAAATTCCTGCTAATTATAAGTCTAAAATAGAAGAAAAAACCCTTAAAGACCCAAATTTCCTAACAGACCAAGGAAAAAACTTGCTTGAAACTAAACTAGATTTCAAAACAATATTTTCAATAGCAACACAAAATGTAAATACACTTTTAAACAAAACTCCTTTTATAAATAATTTATCTAAAAACTCACTTGAACTAAAACAGTTCAATAATTCAAAAGCGGAAGGAATTTTTACAAAAACTTCAACATTTAATTCAAAATATAAAGACAAAAATAATTTTAAAACAGAAAGTTTTGAGATAAAAAAGAACGTTTTATCCGAAATCATCAATAAAATACAAACAAACAATAATGTAAACACTTTTGACATTCAAGTTATCGGTACACATATAGAAACTAAAATTGAGAACTCAAAAGAAAAAGTTATAAGCGAAAATATTAATGTCGAAGGTATTTTTAAAGAATATGTAAATGATAATTTTAATAATTTATCAACAGAAATTAAAGAGCAATTAGTTGAATTTTGCACAAACACTTACAATAAAAACGAAAAATTTATAAATACACCTATAAATTTAAGT
>JAOZLS010000486.1 GCA_029934705.1 Bacteroidales bacterium
CACGATTCTTCAGTTATATCAACATGTCCTTGGTTTTCTTGCGGGTAATATAATTTATCGAATGGTGTTTGAATAGAATTTACATTACTATTAACATCAAAATAAGGATTATTCGTGTTTTCAATGTCCAACGAGCTAATTACTGGTATAAAGCAATGATTATCGTAAGGAGCAATAATATCACCATATCCGCCAGTATCAGTTTCATCTATTTGTCGTAAGGTATTACGAAATCCGCCAGGTGCAGCATCGTAAGGCAAGGTGTTACTAACATAAATGTTTTCTGTAACTTCGTCAAAAGGAGCAGCTGTGTCATATAAACCTTGGAATATTCTTGTGTTTTCTCCATTTGGTTCTGCCCAAACATTACCATCTAAATCAACAGCAAAACTTCTGTAGTAATAAGAAACAATTTGTTGTCCAGGTAGATATTCAAGTCCTAGCCCAACTCCACTTCCATTGGAAATAGAAACATTTCTACATTGCTCGGGGTAACCCATGGCAGCATACTCGTTTACAAAGCTTGTTCTTAAATTATGGTGTCCAGCTGTATTTCCCGAAGTTGCAGAATAATGATAAATCATCATTTGCTTTGCAGCTGGTTTATTTAGTTGATACAATGACTCTTGTGCTGCTTCAATTTCTGCTTCATCGGCATAAAAACGAACCCAATGTTGCAATCCCAAAGGTATATTTGCTCCTTTTTGTGGCGAATCAAATGAAATATATGTTCTTACATTATGTGGTAAATTATTTAATTCCATATATCTAATTGCATAACGAGTAATTAAGCCACCCATACTAGGCCCAATTACCGCTATTTGATTGGCTTCTTTCATATTACCCGAATTTATTAAACGAGTATTAATTTCTTCTATAACATTTACTGTTAATAATGCATTTCGTTGAACATAATCTGCACCTCCATAAAAATTAACTAAAATTAAATCATAACCTTCCTCTAACATTAATAATACTAAATCTTGCTGATTTGCCAAATCAAAAAGTTCCTCCATTGAGCTCTCATTATCTGGGTCAAAGCCATCTACAATAAGAACTGGACGGGTTATTTCGGTATTACCTTCTCCTAAAAAAACGGCAACATCGGCAACTCCAAATTCACTTAAATATGAAAGATTTGCTGTGTAAGCTTCCCAAAGCTCAGTTGGCTCAGGCATATTTACTGCTTTTATTTTAAAAGAAAAAGAAGATTTTAATACTGAATTATCCGACAAATAAGCTTTTATTGTTATTGTTTTTTTTCCTTCTTCAGTATAATTAACTTTTATTTGTTCGTTAACATTAACTTTAACTTCAGGTTTTCCATCATTAAAATTAACCAAATAATATAATACCTTCTCTTTTTTGTTTGAAAAATAATATTTATCTGAAAAATCAAATACTGGGTTTAAGCTAGTATATTTTACATTATGAAACACAGATGTTGCAAAAACAGATTTTAAATCATAAATATTATCTGCTATTTGAACAATTTTTCCCCCTTCATATTTTATTAGGTTTTTCTTTACTGCATCTTTTTTAATTACCTCATAATTATAATTTATTACTGAAATTGGGAAGATTTTCTTATTAGTACTTTTGAAAAAATATTTTCTAAATGAATCTATTTCAGGTATGTTTTTTTCAAAAGAAGAATTATATATTTCAAAATAAACTTGTCGCCATGTTTTAGAATCAATTTCCTTAAAAATGCTTTTCCCATTAAAATTTTCTATATTTGACATTGGCGTTTTTGCCATATCATATAGTACACCTGTTGTAATTTGCGATTTATCCAAGTTGGAATATGCATTTACTGCTTTTTGAGAGAATGCCGATTGAGCAAAAATAAATAAAATAGCGATAAAGATGCTTTTTGAAAGTATAAATTTATTCATAATTGGGTTGGTTAAATTAATATTATGTTTTAGAGCATAAAAAAACAAAAAAAATGACTTATACACAAATATAAATATACAAAATAATGAATATTGAAGATTTTAGAAATTATTGTCTTGATAAAAAGGGAGTTAGTGAATCGTTCCCTTTTGATGAAACCACGCTTGTATTTAAAGTTTTAGACAAAATGTTTGCACTAACTGACACCGAAAATGAATTTAGTATAAATTTAAAATGCGAACCAGAAAAAGCAATAATGCTACGGGAGCAATTTTCAAACGTTAAACCAGGCTTTCACATGAATAAAAAACATTGGAACACAATTACTATTACTAACAATATCTCCAACAGTTTATTAATAGAATGGATTGATGACTCATACAACTTAATTGTTTCAAAAATGACGAAGAAAAATAAAGAGTTACTAAAGAATATGTAGGATAAAAAAACACTGTGATAAAATCCAAATATATTATCAAAAAAGACACTATCCTATTTAGTATTTTAAACCTAACATTGTTCTTATATTAAAACATTAGGTTTGCCCTAAATAAACTTTAGTAGGTGTGAAATTAACGATTTTATTGATTTATTGAGCCTACTTTTAATAGTTTTCAAAAAAGAATCCCCTCTGCACAGTATTTTCAAGTGATTTTCCTACATCACATATATAAGGGATTATCACCTCCATTAACGTAAATCAATTTTAACAAATAGGTTTAATCTCTGAAAGGCTACAAGATTTGATAAATACCATTTGCATTTTGCTATTTCTTTCAAAAATTTCAGTATCAGACTTGTTATAATTGCTGTCCTAATTTGTATCATTACCGCATTTTCGGATATTCCAATAAATAATTGTATTTGTAACAGTTCTTTTATAGTCTAAAATTTCAAATTCTCGTTATACCTAATAACAAAAAAAACTATTGTCCCAAACGTTGAGTAATGAAAAATCATTGTAGAA
>JAOZLS010000487.1 GCA_029934705.1 Bacteroidales bacterium
CTCGTTGGTCAGTTGTTTGGGGATTATTTTTCATTAGTATTCTTTATTGGAGTGCGCCTGTTTATTCAGCATTGGGAACAATCCTTTCAGCCCACCCGGAAGTAGGGAAACTATCCAAAGATGCAATTGTTGTTTACACTGCTCAATTAGGAAATATTAATCCATTGGTTGTAGGTTTGCTAGCTGCAGGAGGTGTTAGTGCAGCGTTTTCAACAGTATCAGGTTTGCTTGTTGCCGGAGCTTCGGCATTCTCGCACGATTTATATGTAAAAGTTATTAATCCAAGTTGCTCACCGGCAAAACAGCTTATGATGGCTCGTTTAGCAACTGTATTAATGGCAATTATTGTTTCATTAATTGCACTTTTAAAATTAGCCTTAATCGGACAACTTGTTGCCGTGGCGTTTTCTTTGGCAGGATGCACTATATTTCCATTATTTTTGCTTGGAATATGGTGGAGCGGCTCAAACCGAACAGGTGCCACATGGGGGCTAATTGTAGGTAGTAGTGTTTCGTTATTGGCCATTATTTATTTTGTTGCCGCTAAATTTGATGTAGTACTTCCTGCTCACGATTTTATCAACTACTGGTTAGGTGCTTGGTATTTTGCATGGATTGGAGCTCCATTGGCAATTTTAACAAATATTGTTGTTTCTAACTTTACAGAAGAAACACCAATAGAAATTAAGAAATTCTTAGTGGAGCAAGTTCATAGCTAGTATACCATTAAAAATTATCAAATTTCAATAACCAACTATTAAATAAATAACAATGACCTAAATCGTAATATTTAAATAAGTTTTGGTCATTTGAAGATTGATTAATTGGAGTTTATTTGTAATTTGAATTTTGTCATTTGGTGCTTAAAATATTATGTTGAGTAAGATTTTTAAAATTGAAAAGAACACGATTACAATTGTTGCCGTAATGGTCGTAATTGTAATTATTGGTCTAGTTGTAGCCTGGAACTATTATGGGAGTATAAATAACTCAGAAGATCCACGGGTTGTAAAGGCGAAAAATATCTACAAACGTTACGATTTGCTTGCCAGCGAAAATAGTTACACTGAAATTCTAAGTCTGTTAGATTCGATGTCGAATATCTATAATAAATATGACGATTATAGAAATTCGTATGAAATGGGCGTTGTAGTAAACAATAAAGTTGCCGTACTTATTACAATGGCGCTGTTTGAAACGACCAATAACCTTGAGAAAGACTCATTGCTAAACATTGCAAAAATGGATGCCCTTAGTTCGATTAGCATCTATAACGATTGGGTTAATGAATTTGGAACATTATCTGAAAATCAAATTAGAGCCAAGTTTGAGCCAATTTACATGGCATCAAATAGCGAATTTGAAATTGAGAAAAGAGAGCAATATCTATCTAAACGAATCAATGATGTTGTACTTGCTCAAAAGGAAACATCAAGAAGACTATCAGTAAGTTATACAAATTTGGGTATTGTTTACAGGCATCAAGAAAATTATGAAGAAGCCATAAAGTGTTATCAAAAAGCTCTTGAACTTTGGAGTAATAACCTTACAGCCGAAAACAATATTAACATCTTACTTGGAAGACCAATTAAGGAACGATCGGTGCTGGAAAAGATTTTCCCTGAAAACAAATAATTAAGATAATTAAATCACATAATAATGAAAAAGTTAATATATTTATTAGTCGTAATGCTAATCCCATCCATTGCATTTACCCAAAAAAGTGATGAAAAAAAGATAAAGGTAAATGTTTATGGATTTGCAAAAACAGATATGTATTGGGATTCCAGACAAACAGTTTCGGCCAGAGAAGGTCATTTTTTATTATTTCCGGCACCGGTAAAAGAGGATGCAGCATGTGAAGATATTAACGATAAAGCAAATTTCAATTTTCTATCAATACAAAGTAGAGTGGGGATTAGTGTTATTGGACCTGATGTGCTTAATGCTAAAGTTTCAGGGAAAATTGAAGGTGACTTTTTCGGACAGTTAAATCCAAATATTGGTCTCTTTAGATTACGTCATGCATTTGTTAAATTAAATTGGATATCAACGGAATTATTAATTGGACAATATTGGAACCCAATGTTTGTAACGGATTGTTTCCCGGGAACGGTTTCATTTAATACAGGGTCGCCATTTCAGCCATTTGCTCGTAATCCGCAAATAAGACTATCACATACGATGGGAATAGCTAAGGTGATGGCTGTGGCAAATTCGCAAAGTGATTATACAAGTAGAGGACCTAATCCATTGGATCCATCTAAATCTATTCCAAGTGCGCGATTTATGAGAAATTCTGCTATTCCTGAGTTTAGTGCACAAGTTCAAATAAAGCCTACAGCCAATTTTCTTTTTGGAGTTGGAGCAAGCTATAAACAGATAGTACCTCAAATTGTTACTCCAGATAATTACAAAACAAGTCAAGCCATTGGTGGATATAATGCAATTGCATACTTAAAATTGGCAACCTCTAAAGTTACTTTTAAGCTTCAGGGAATATATGGCCAAAATGTTCCTGATGTGCTTATGATTGGGGGTTTTGGTGTTTCTGACTCAACTGATAAAGTTAAGGGGCTTGTGGAATATGCAACCATTAATAATTTATCGGCATGGACGGATATCCATACAAATGGCAAGAAAATTCAAGTTGGTATTTTTGCCGGATATTCAAAAAACCTAGGAGCTCAAAAAGATATTATTGGTCCTATTTATGGATTGGGCACAACAATTGAAAGTATGTATAGGGTGTCGCCAAGAGTTACATTTAAGTATAATAAACTAAAATTTGCATTGGAAGGTGAGTATACAGTTGCCAATTACGGTAGTTCGTTTGATAACAAAGGCATACCAATAAATACAA
>JAOZLS010000148.1 GCA_029934705.1 Bacteroidales bacterium
ATATTTATACCTATAAGCACTTTCAAAAAAAGACTCAGAATAGAAATATTCTGAGTCTTTTTTTTCAATATTTTCGTTCCTAAACAAATTTATCACCTTTAAGTAATTTAACATCATTTACAAATTGTCGAATTTTCTTTTCGTCATTTTTTTTGCAAATAAGAAGAATATCATCAGATTCTGCAATAATATAGTCATCCATTCCTTGTACAACAACAAGTTTTTCCTTAGGAACATTTATTACTGTATTTGTTGTTTCGTAAGTCAAAATATTTTCGCCAAGAATAGCATTTCCATTTTCATCTTTTTCAGATTCTTCGTATAACGAATCCCAAGTTCCTAAATCAGACCAGCCAAACTCGGTGCAATAAACAAACACATTTTCGGCATGCTCCATAATACCTTTATCTATTGAAACATTTTTACATTCGGAATACGTTTCTTTTATAAATTCAAATTCTTTTTCGGGTGTGGAAATATCTATATTTTGAGAAAATAATTTTGTAATATCAGGTAAAAATTCATCAAAAGCTTTATCGATACTCGCTAAGGACCAAATAAAAATTCCTGAGTTCCAGAAAAATTCTCCACTTTTCAAAAAAGCCTCAGCGGTCTGTCTATCAGGTTTTTCAGTAAATGTTTTCACTTTTTGAATACTACTTTCTCCTTCATAGGCATCATCAATTTGAATATATCCGTAACCGGTTTCGGGTCTATGAGGTGTAATTCCTAAAGTTAATAATCCATCATTTTTTTCAACAAAATCAAAGCTTTCTTTTATAACATCTATAAACTTGTCTTCGTTAAGAATAAGATGATCCGATGGAGCTACAACAATTTTTGCATTTTTATTTTTCTCCCTAATTTTAAGGTTTGCATAAGCAATACATGGTGCTGTATTACGCCGCATTGGCTCCGACAATATTTGATTATATGATATTTCAGGCAAAATTTCTTTTACAATTTCGGTATATTCGGCATTTGTAACAATATAAATATTTTCGGTAGAGCAAACTCTGACAAAACGGTCAAAAGTTTGCCTTAATAAAGTTTTTCCTGTGCCTAATATATCCAAAAACTGTTTTGGTTTTTCGGTTCTACTAATTGGCCAGAACCGACTTCCAACTCCACCTGCCATTATAACGCAATAATTATTTTCGTTCATAGTCGTTATTTTTTTAGATTTATAATCTGTTCTTCTAGTGCTTTTATTTTTGCTTCGGCATCTGCTTTCTTAATATTTTCTTTTTCAACAACAGCAGCAGGGGCACTTTGCACAAAGCGTTCGTTACTTAATTTCTTTAAAACTCCGGTTAAAAATCCTTTTGTATATTTTAATTCTTCTTCAAGCTTCTTCAATTCTTCTTCAGGATTAATAAGCTCTGCCATTGGTATAAAATATTCAACTTTCTTTATTATAAATTGAATTGCTCCATCAATTTTTTCTTTAGTTGATTTAATTTCAGAAACACCTGCTAATTTTGTTATTATTGTTTCATAAATATTATCATAACTGTTTAAATCGTCTTTATAAAAAAGTTCTAAAGATGTTTTATAAGAAATATTTTTTTGTTTTCTTATGTTTCTAATATTTGAAATAATTTCTTTTGTTTGCTCAAACTTCTCCAGAATATCCTTCTCATATACATCAATTACTGGCATATTAGAAATCATTATACTTTCTTTATCATTTCTTGTTTCTATTTTCTGCCAAATTTCTTCGGTAATAAAAGGCATAAATGGATGAAGAATTTTTAAAAGTTTTTCAAAAACAGCCTTAACCTCATTAAATGTTTTTATATCAATTGGTTGTTGATACGCAGGCTTCACAATCTCTAAAAACCACGACGAAAATTCATCTTTAAACAACTTATAAACAGTCATTAATGCTTCCGAAATTCTATATGTTTCAAACTGAGTATCAAGATTTTCTAGCGTTTGACTAATTTTATAATTTAACCATGTAACTGCTTTTTCAGCATATTCTGGTTGTCCAATGTTTGAATCAACTTCCCAACTATCAATTAACCTGTACGAGTTCCATATTTTATTGCTAAATCCTCTACCTTGTTCTGGTAAATTATCATCGTAAAGTAAATCGCCACCAGCAGGAGAGCAAAACATCATTCCAACACGTACAGCATCTGCTCCGTATTTTTCAATTAAGTTTATTGGGTCAGGCGAGTTTCCTAATTGTTTAGACATTTTTCGTCCTTGTTCGTCTCTTACCATTCCTGTAAAATACACGTTTTTAAATGGTAATTCGTCTCTATATTCGTAACCTGCAATTATCATTCTTGCTACCCAAAAGAAAATAATATCGTGTCCTGTTGTTAGTACATTTGTTGGGTAGTAGTAATTTATTTCTTCATTATCAGGGTTATTTATTCCATCAAAAACAGAAATTGGCCATAACCAAGACGAAAACCAAGTATCAAGAACATCTTCGTCTTGTCGTAAGTCGTCTATTGTTAAATTTGCATTTCCTGTTTTTTCTTTAGCTAGAACAAGTGCTTTTTCTGGATTTTCGGCAATAACATAATCGTTACTATTTGGTAAATAGTATGCAGGAATTTGTTGCCCCCACCATAATTGACGAGAAATATTCCAATCACGAATATTTTCCATCCAGTGCATATATGTATTTTTAAATCTTTGGGGTGAAAATTTAATATTATCGTTAACTACATTTTCAATTGCAGGTTTTACAAGTTCTTGCATTTTCAAAAACCATTGCATCGAGAGTTTCGGTTCAATAGGTACATCAGTTCTTTGCGAGTACCCTACTCTATTTGTATAATCTTCGAGTTTAACTAAATTACCTAATTTATCAAGGTCTGCTGTAATTTTTTTTCTAACATCAAATCTGTCTTCACCAATATAATGTCCTGCAGCTTTACTTATTGTACCATTGTCATTAAAAATATCAACTATATCTAGGTTATATTTCTGACCAAGCATATAGTCATTTTCATCGTGAGCCGGTGTTACTTTTAAAGCACCCGTTCCAAATTCTAAATCAATATAATCGTCAACGATAATAGGCACTTCTCTGTTTACTATAGGAACAATTACAGTTTTACCATGTATCTTTTTATATCTTTCGTCATCTGGATGAACACAAATTGCAGTATCGCCCAAAATTGTTTCTGGTCGTGTTGTAGCGATTGTAATATATTCATCGGAATCTTTAATTTGATACCTAACATAGTAGAGTTTAGATTTTTCGTCTTTATAAGTAACTTCTTCATCGGAAACAGCAGTTTGTGCAACAGGATCCCAATTTACCATTCTTATTCCTCTATATATTTTACCTTTTTTATGTAAATCGATAAAAGTTTTTATTACACTGTCATAAAGGTCTTTATCAAGAGTGAATTTTGTTCGATCCCAATCGCAAGATGCTCCAATTTTTTTTAATTGCTCAAGAATTATTCCTCCGTGTTTGTGAGTCCATTCCCAGGCATGCTCCATAAATTGCTCTCTTGTTAAAGAGTTTTTATCAATACCTTCGGCTTTAAGCTTATTTACAACTTTAGCCTCAGTAGCAATTGAAGCATGGTCGGTACCTGGAACCCAGCAAGCATTTTTGCCTTGCATTCTTGCACGCCTAATTAAAATATCCTGAATAGTATTATTCATTATATGCCCCATGTGCAGAACACCGGTAACATTTGGTGGTGGAATTACTATTGTAAAAGGCTCTCTTTCGTCTGGTTCCGAATGAAAATATTTATTATCCAGCCAATACTGATACCATTTAGCTTCTGCCTCTATGTGATTATATTTTGTTGAAGTGTTTTCCATTTTTTATGATATTTTAATTTTTTGTGATATATGCAAAAATAAAAGTTATATGTTAAGTTTCAATTTTTTTTTAAAAAATATTCACATTAAAACATGAAAATTAATTTTGTTTGAAATTTATAAAATAAATCTTGAACCTCGGCTGGTGGTCTAGAATCATATTCTACTGAGTACGACGCGTTTAAAGCAAAATGTTTTGTAATAGAAAATCGCAAGCTTGTTTCACTAGATAATCTATAATCCGAAAAATTCTGAAACCACGGTTGATAATATGTAATATTACTAAATGATAATGATTTTCCTATTTGCAAATTAAAATTCAAATAGAAATCTAATCTTAAACTGTTTGAAATAGTATTTTCAATATCCGACAATTGCTCTGACTCATACATTACTAACGGAGCTGAATAAACACTAAATTTTTCTTTATCAATAATTCTAAACCGAGGTCCTGCTCCTGCTAAAATTCGTTTTTTCAAATGTTTATTTGCATTGTATTGTAATTGTCCAAAAAACTCCGCAGTAACAAAACTACTATCTTTAAATGTGTAATTATATCTTAAATGCTGAAAACCATCATTAATAATATTTCCTGTATCAACTCTTAAAAATCTAATACTATTCAAAAATATAAACGTATTTGCATTATATTTATACTGAATATCAATATTATTTTTGAGTTCAGTAATTATTTTTGAAGTTTCTTTTACTGAAAAATCAAAAGATATTGTTCCTTGAAGTCCGTTCTTATTTTTTTTTCTGTTTTTTTCAACATTTACAATTTGCGAAAAAGTTGTTACAAAAAAGAGCATAAATATAAAAGTAGCAGATAACTTTTTGGTTATTTGTATCATCTAAAATAATTGTTTTTTTAATATGAATTTTGAAAGAATAGTGTTAGTTGTTTTCCGGATAATTAATTCTATCCGAAACTACCCACGAGCTAGAAAAGGTTTTAGAAATTTTTTCTTTAAAATATAGAGCTTCTGCTTTAGTTCTAAAATCGCCTACTCTTAATTTAAAATAAGGAGCATTATAAACTATATAAGCACCGTATTTGTTTCCATATTTATACATAAATTTTTCTTTGGACTTGCTAGACTGATATTTTGCATTTTGCCCTGCTCCAAAATATATTTGAACTCTCCAACCAGGAAATTTATTATCGTTAGAACTTATCTGTTTTTTTATAAGTTGGTTAAGATATACACTTTGGTTTATATAAACTTTACCATCAGATGATGCTATTCCTGTAGGTAAATAGCCAGTTTCTTCTATTCTAAAAGTTTCTGTTTGAGCTTTTGCAAAAGTAACTGCAAAAATTATTATTACTGTAAATATTAAATTCTTCATTAAAAAATGTTTAATTATTAATTATGCTTATGGTTTGTGTTTCGTCAACTTCAATGGTTCTTTTAACAAACATTGCTTTTATATCCATATTTCCTTTTGCCTTTAGCACTATTTCCTTATTTCTAAAAATTTTAATTAATGCTATTGTTGCTGAAGAGAAAAAACCTTTAAATGCAATTTCGGCTGGTAATTCATGTACCATATCAGATTTTGCAGGAATAACAATTCTTACAGAAGACTCTATATTTCCCAATTTTTGTTCGTTCACCTGTAAGTCTAAATTATAATGTGTTATTTTTATTGAAAAAGGATTAGGATTCTTTATTGGCACCAAAATTTTAAATTTAAAACTTGCTGCCGATATTTTATCAATTTTCATTCCTTGAACATCTCCAATTTCAACTGGTTTATACGAAGAACAAGCTGAGAATAAAGAAAAAATAAAAAATAGAATAAAGATATTTTTTAAATTTGATGATTTTATCATCTTTGTAAAGTTTTTAATTAAAATAATTATGCAAAATTAAGCTTTTTATTTTTCAGTTCAAAATATGATAAAGATATAAAAAAAATGACAGATATTTCAACTTTAGGTGAATTCGGATTAATAAAACATTTAACAAAGAACGTTAAATTGCATAACACTCAAACAATTAAAGGTATTGGAGACGATGCTGCGGTACTAAACTTAAAAGAAAAGCACACAGTTATTACCACAGACCTCTTAACAGAAGGTGTTCATTTCGACTTATCTTACGTTCCTCTTATGCACTTAGGCTACAAAGCCGTTGTAGTTAATTTATCCGACGTTTATGCTATGAATGCTAAACCTCTTCAAATCACTGTGTCAATAGCTGTTTCAAACCGTTTTACTCTTGAAGCAATAGACGAAATTTACAAAGGAATAAATTTAGCTTGTGAAAATTATAATGTCGATTTGGTTGGCGGAGACACTACCTCATCGGTTAGTGGTTTAATTATAAGCATTACTGCCATTGGCATTGCAAATAAAGAAGATATTGTTTACAGAAGTGGTGCAAAAATAAACGATTTAATTTGTGTGTCTGGCGATTTAGGTGCGGCTTACGCAGGTTTACAATTACTTGAAAGAGAAAAACATGTTTACGAGGCAACACCCGAATTTCAACCAGAATTAGATGGTTATGAATATATTCTTCAAAGACAATTAAAGCCCGAAGCTAGAAAAGACATAATTGAGTTACTATCAAAGAATAATATTGCACCAACGTCTATGATTGATGTTTCCGATGGTGTCTCGTCTGAAATATTGCACATTTGCGATAAATCAAACTGTGGAAGTGTAATTTATGAAGATAAACTACCAATAGCTAACCAAACTCGTGATTTTGCAAAAGAATTACTAATAGACCCTACAACTTTTGCTCTTAATGGTGGCGAAGATTATGAATTATTATTTACTATATCGCAAAACAATTACGAAAAAGCATCAAAAATACCTGAAATTACAATTATTGGGCATATTACCGAGGTAGAAAAATCGTCGAGTTTAATTGCAAGAGACGGAACTGAAGTTAGACTCCAAGCCCAAGGATGGAATGCTTTAAAAGGGTAATCGTAGAGAAAATTCATAAATTTTCTTTACTAGCCTTTATATTGAATTTTCTTTACTAGCTATGATTGGTATTAAATTTATCATCGCCCCATTTTTTAGGGTTATTGATAATGTAATATTTAATTGTGTTATATGATTTATTATTTCGTATTACATGGTCGTAATAATCGTGTTGCCAATTTTTTGTTCCTAAAGAATTACGTAAAATATTTATGTGTTTTGATGTTTGTTGTTGAAATTTACCCAACATTTTCACCAAAACCATATTACGCCGCATTTTTCGATATTGTTTTACATCCAATTGTCCCCGCCCATATCCACGTAAAGAAAATTCATGAATTTTCTTTACACCACCGTCGACACCACCGCCAACATTATCATCATTATCAGTAGCTACGTTATAATCCGTCAATGTAATAATACAATGCACATGATTTGGCATTATAATATATTCGTCCAATTTTGCACGATTATGATATTGATTAATTTTTTAAAATTCGTTGTTAACAATTTCCCCATATTTTGATAATTTCATAATACCAGATTCAACAGTTCCGAAAATACTAGCACGATTTTTTGTAACAATGGTTATAAAATAATTTCCTGGTACAGAATAATCCCAATATTGCCATCGGTTTGATTCTATACGGTATTTATTTCTGTATTTCTCAGACATATTTTTATCATTGGTTATTGTAGAGAAGATTCATGAATTTTCTCTACTTTTTTATATCTTTAATTTTCTGCATTAATTTTGTTGCAAAAACAAATTTATTGAGTTCCTCATCATCGGCTGTAAAAATTTCTTCTTTATTGCCTTCCCACCTTTTTTCGCCTTTATAAATAAATGCAATATTATCGCCAATTTCGGCAACAGAGTTCATATCGTGTGTATTTATTACTGTTACGGTATTAAACTCTACAGTAATTTCTTTAATTAAATTATCAATTACAATTGCAGTTTTTGGGTCGAGTCCTGAGTTTGGTTCATCAAAAAACAAATATTTAGGGTTTAAAACAATTGCCCTTGCAATAGCTATTCTTTTTTGCATACCACCACTCGTTTCCGACGGAAATAGTTTACCTACTTTAGTTTCTAAGTTCACTCTTTCTAAACAAAACTCAGCTCTTTTTTGCATTTCGGCTTTGGTTCTATTTGTGAAAATTTCCATAGGAAACATAACATTCTCTAGCACAGAGGATGAGTCGAACAATGCTCCTCCTTGGAAAACCATTCCTATATCACGCCTAACAGATTTTCGCTCTTTATTAGTCATATCAGAAAAGATTCTATCGTCGTATATTACTTGTCCTTCATCAACCTCGTGCAAGCCAATAATGGATTTCAACAAAACCGTTTTTCCCGAGCCACTTTGTCCAATAATTAAATTTGTTTCTCCTTTTTTAAATTTAAGCGAAACGTTTTTTAAAACATTGTTTTCGCCAAAAGATTTTGATATGTTTTTTAGTTCTATCATGCAAGAAGTAGTTGTGTTAAAATTACATTAAAAAGTAATATTAATATACTGCTATAAACAACAGCTTTTGTACTAGCTTTACCAACTTCCAATGCTCCTCCTTTCACATAAAAACCATGATACGATGGTACAGATGTAATTATAAAAGCGAAAATTACAGATTTTATCAACGAATAAACTATATAGAATGGGATAAAATAATAGTGAAGTCCATATATATATTGATCTGGAGGAACAGCACCTGTTAATAAAACAACAAGGTAACCTCCACTAATTCCAATAAACATACTAAATATTGTAAGCAAAGGAAATGAAAAAATAGCAGCTAATATTTTAGGTAAAATAAGATGATTAGCCGAGTTAACACCCATTATTTCAAGTGCATCTAGTTGTTCTTGTATTCTCATTGTTCCTATTTCTGAAGCAATATTAGCACCAGCCTTTCCTGCAAGAATTAATCCTACAATTGTTGAAGAAAATTCCAAAAACATTGAATCACGAGTTGTTAATCCAACTAAATATAAAGGAATAAATGCAACTTCAATATTGTATGCAGTTTGAAGAGTTATTACAGCACCCATAAAAATTGAAATTATAAATACAATTCCTATAGAATTTATCCCTAAATTCTCGATTTCAATTAATAAATTATTAATAAAAATCTTAGTCTTTTCAGGCTTTTTAAAGACTTTTAAAAGTAAAAAAACATATTTGCCTATGTGATATAATATTTTCATTTGTAGAAGTCTATTTTATACAAAGTAATAAAATCTTTTTAACTAACGCAGAAAAATAATCATAATTTTTCAAATATCATATTTTTTTGTCATATTCTTTAATAAATTAGACCTTCTATCGAATTTAAAAGCTTAGTTTATAAATCAACCCATACAATTTATTGATAAAAAATTTTCATTTATAAGTTCGATACTAAAATTGAACAAAAATACGAAATATAGAACTGCCAAGAAGTCATTCGGTCTTAGACAAAACTTTATAATATCTCACTTTCAATTATCCTCTTTTAACTTTACGCTTTACACTATCCCACTTTCCTCTCTAATAACTTGCCTTTTAGTAAATTATTCTTAACTTTGGCTGAATATTTTACCCCCTAAAAACAATTCGCTTTATGGCTGTTGATAAAACAAGAATGATAAATAATTACTT
>JAOZLS010000149.1:0-5504 GCA_029934705.1 Bacteroidales bacterium
AATGTTGCTACACGGTTATTATGTATTTAATAAGTCATCAATTAATGATTTTATTTCATTATCTTTTAATGTATCAATTTCAGATTTATCATAAATTGCAGTAAGATATATTTCGTTTTCGGCTGTTACAACATAGTAAATAATTCGACCACCTCGCTTTCCCTTTACCTTTACTTTTTATTGCAATTCTTATTTTATAGATATTGTTTCCTAAGTCTGTACCTAGGTTGTAATTTTCAGAAATTTCACTTGCTAAACTTTCAATATCAATAAGTATAGATTTATATTTTTTATAAAGTTTTTTAACTTGCTTTTGAAATTTATCGGTAGGGATAATATTAAAACTCATTTAAAAACTGTTTTAACGTTTTTTTGCTTTTATTACCTTGTTTCATTTCGGCAATTTCCGTAAATGTTTCTAGCATATCATTTGCAAGCATTTTTTTTTGTTCTTTATATTTTTCTGCTTTTATCTCTTTTACAGATTCTACATGAAAAATATTAGTACGCAAAATATAATTTAATAATTCTTTTGCTTGTAAGTTTTCGGGTATTGTAAATGTATATTGTTGCATGGTTCTTTTTTATACAAAGTTACGAAATATTTTAATAATTTAATTAAAAAGCGATTTGTTTCTTATTATAAAACAAATAAAAAACAACAAACTTTATATTTATTTTTGTTGTTTAGATTATAAATTAAGTTGTAAATTGCAATGTGCTTTTTATTGAAAACTGTTTAAATTTCTCCAAATATTCTCCAATGGCGAAATGTTAAAGGGTGTAAGACGTTAATAATCATTGAAATAGGTACTAGAGGACAGAATCCGCTCGCGACTTTCTTAATTTAGTGTGTACATGCAAATTAATGTTCCTGCAATTTACAATTGTTAGTCGCTCCCCGACTTTATGGACATATACTAACTAAACTAAATTAAACCAACGGATAAAAGGCATCTTCTATATGTTCAATATTAAATTTATTATGTTGTTCAACAATAGAAATAATATCAAATCGTGTTTCATAATCAATCTCATGTTTATCGATATAAGCATTTGCAGCCTCAATAATAAACCGTTGTTTTTTCTTTGTTACAGCTTGGAATGGTTGTTCAAAGTATGTGCCTGTTCTGCTTTTGACTTCAACTACAACAAGAGTGTCATTATAAAAAGCTATAATGTCAATTTCTAATTTTTTATAACGCCAGTTTCTGTCTAGTATTTTATATTTCTTATCTACTAGGAAATCAACAGCGGCTTGTTCACCTCTTAATCCAACATTTATGTGGTCTGACATTTTTTTTTTTTAATTAAATTTGCAATCTTTGTAAGCTTAAATGCAAAATTAATAAAATATGAGAATAAGTTTCGTTTTATTTCTTTTTTATAGTTATTTTAGTCTTAGCCTTAATGCCCAAAATAATAAAAGTTTTGAAGGTATCATAACATATAAGAAAGAAACAATGAATGATACTGTTTTTAATAATTTTTATATAAAAGGCAGTAAGATTAGGATTGATTATATATTGAAAACAGGTAAATTGTTGAAATATAAGATAATAGATTTTAAGAACAATGAATATATAGTTGTAAACCCTTCAAAAAAATTATATGTTCAATCATATATTAATAAAACAACAACAGTTAAAAATGGAAGTTTGATTGTTGATAAAACAGGAAATTACAAATTTATTCAACAAAAAAAATGTTTTCAGTGGCTTGTTAAAGATAAACAAAACAATACAGTTGTTAGCTATTGGGTTTCTTATGAAGGTTATAATTATTATGGCGATTTGTTAGAAATTTTAAATGAAACAGAGAAAATATTTTCATATTTTAGTCAAATACCTAATAGTAATGGATATATTCCTTTTATTTCTGTTGAAAGAAGTTGGTTAAGAGATGAAAGAATGAAAATGACTGCAGAAAAAATTATTGAAATTTCTATTGATGATAGTATTTTTGATATTCCTAAAGGATATTTACCTTTTAACTAATTAGATACTGTCCATAAAAAAAACTCAGGGTTTTTAATGTTTGCAAAAACTCATTCCTAAATTGTTTTGCGTATCAATTAATTAACACAAACCCTGAGGGTTTATTTTCATAAGCTTTTATTTTATATACGGGCTATGATTTGGTAATAGTCCCTTTTCCCTAGATTTATATTTAATAAACTTTTGGCTTTTATGATTTTGGTCATTATTTATTGTAATTATTAGCTCTAAGTTTACCGCATAATTATTAAAATTAATTGTTATGCGTAAAATATTAGAACATCCAATAATTGATATTAAAACAAGTGAAAAAGTAAGATTTACATATCAAGGGCAAATAATTGAAGGAGATGCAGGTTTTACAATAGCTGCAGCATTACATCAAGCAGGGTTTCCTGTGCATAGCCATAGTTTAAAAAATAGAGAACGTAGTTTAGAATGTGGAATTGGAAAATGCGGTGCATGCGAAATGCTTGTAGATGGGCAAATTAAACGTATTTGCATTACTAAAGTTGATGGTGTTAGCGATGTATGCGAAATACCATTAGATTATAAACCCGAAAGTATTTTACCAAAAATTGAAGAATCACTTAAAGTTTATAAAACTAAAGTAGCAATAATTGGTGCAGGCCCAGCAGGTTTGGCAACTAGAGAAGAATTAAATAAAGCAGATATAGATAATATCGTAATTGATAATAATAGTCATATTGGAGGACAATTTTTAATGCAAACACATCAATTTTTCTTTTTTGAGAAAGAAAAGAAGTTTGGAGGAATGCGTGGTTTTGAAATTGCAGAAAATTTGGCAGGCGAAAATACAGATGGTATTTTTTTAAATTCAACAGTTTGGGATATCTTAGATGAAAAACGATTAGCTGTAAAAAATATTGAAACCAATGAGATATATTATGTTGAGTGCGACTTTTTAGTTATAGCAACAGGTGCAGTTCCGTTTATGCCTACTTTTGAGAACGACGACTTACCAGGAGTTTATACTGCTGCTGTAGTCCAGAAGATGATGAATTCTGAACTAACCCTTCTAGGGCAGAATATACTTACTGTAGGGGCTGGAAATATAGGTTATTTAACTTCTTATCAATTAATGCAAGCAGGTGCAAATGTCAAAGCAATTATTGAAGCACAGCCAAAAGAAGGTGGCTTTCCAGTACAAGCAAACAGAGTACGACGATTAGGAATTCCTGTTATGTTGTCAAAAATATTACTAAAAGCCATACCTAATAAAGACCATACAGGAATTATAGGTGCTGTAGTTGCCGATTGTGAAAATTTTAAACCAATACCAGGAACAGAACAAATAATTGATGGTATTGATGCAATAAATATTTGTACAGGCTTAGTTTCCGACGATCAATTACTAATTAAAGGAAAAGAAATATTTGGAAGAAATGTTTATGGAGCAGGCGATGCCATGAGAATTGGAGAAGGAACAAGTGCAGTTGTTAGAGGAAAACAGGTTGCTTTTGAGATTTTTGAAGATATGTGTTTGAAATATAATTACGATGACTATCTTAGAATATCTAAAGAATATATTGATTCGCAACAACACCCAATAAAAGTTATAGAAAAAGCAGTTGAGCCAAATGTTGAGCGAGCTCAAAAACCGTTTGTAATTATTGATTGCTTATATGGTTTTGCATGTAATCCTTGTGTGTTCTCTTGTCCGCATGATGCTATTTCTAAAACATCAACATCTGACATTCCTGTTGTGAATTACGATAAGTGTATTGGTTGTATGGAATGTGTATATCAATGCCCTGGGCTTGCGATTTTTGGCTATAATAACAAAAAAGATTGGTTGTTTTTACCTATTGAATATAAGGTAGAAGTAAATACTGAAGTTTTTCTTGTAAATAACGAAGGCGAAATTTTGGGAGAAGGAATAATAGAAAAAATACTAAAGAAGAAAAATAAAACAAATATTGCAAGAGTAAAAGCATTGAAAATTGAGAATTCTGAACTTTCAGATATTCGAGGATTTATTGTTAAGGAAAAATTTCCTAAGAAAGTAGAAACAAAACCAGTATCTCACGAAATACAATCTGAAACCTACGTTTGCCATTGCGATGATGTTACTTTAACAGAAATATTAGAAGTTGTAGGCGAAAGAAAATTTATATCGGTAGATGAAATAAAGCATACAACACGCTTAGGAATGGGAGCTTGCAGAGGAAAAAGATGTATTCCTCGATTAAAACAAACAATACAGCAATATGGAATTTCTTTAGTGGGAGAAGCTACACCTCGTGGACCTTTATCAAATCAAGTTTCAATGGGAGAACTTTATCCTAAAAATGTTCACGAAAAAATTATACCGAGTAACGGAAACAAGAAAATAAAAACGGTAAAAGTGCAAGCCTTAGTTGCTGGAGGAGGAATTGGCGGTAGTGCTTTGTTCCGATATTTAGCCGAAGCAGGAATAAAGCCAACTTTAATTAATTATGGAAGAGGAGCATCGTGGCGAAATATTGCAGGAGGCAGACCCAATTTTAGTTTACCAGAATTATCCGATATTGCTGAAAATAATTTAGAGATTTTTAAAAATCTACAAAAAGTAAGAGATATAAATTTTCTACCTATAAATTATGTAACATTTGCACATGATCAAGAAATGTATAAAGCTCTTGAAAAATCAATGGAGTGGTCGGATGCAGAAATGATTACACGAAAAGATTTTAAATCAAAAATTTCTCCATATTTTAATGATAAAATTAAGAAATATGATGCAGCTTTAATAACAAAAAACTGTTGGCAGGCAACTCCAGGAAAAGTTGTTGATACAATAAGGCAAATTGGGACAGAAAAAGGCGGAACAATTTTAGAAGATTGCAAATTAATTGATGTTACAAAAGAAAATGGAGAGTATAATGTTTTGGTACAGACTCATACAAAGGAATATATAAATTATAGAACCGAAATTTTTATTAATGCACTAGGACCTCAGGCCGATAAATTTGCGAAGAAATTAAATATACAAACAGGACTTTTTCCAGTTAAACATCAAGCGTTTATAACTCGTCGTATGCCAATGCTTGGCGTAAATGGGCAACCTTTATCAATGATTATTGATAGACGAAAGCATAAAGGGTTTTCAGCTGTTTATGGTCAGCAACTTGCCGAAACAGGACAGATAATTGGTTGTGCATCGCCACAGTTTGAAGCAAATGAAACAGATAAGAACTTAAAAATAAATTCAAAAGATTTTGTAGAAATTGTTTCTGAAATTTTTACCGATTGGATTCCTGAACTTTCTGCTGTGGGTTTACAGGCTGTTTGGTCTGGTTATTATGTTGAACCTCGCATGATTTTAGACCCCGATGCAGGGCTTTTTGTAGGTTTACGTGGTCAAGGCTTTATGCTGGGGCAGTATCTTGCTAAAATTTATGTTGATAAATTATTGGGTAAACCAGTTCCTGAATATTTTGAACGACTTACATTGAAAGGTGATGGCTTATTAGAAAAAGCTTTTAAATAGGAGAGTTTCGGGTT
>JAOZLS010000149.1:5604-9400 GCA_029934705.1 Bacteroidales bacterium
TTATATATCGGTATCTAAAATGTTTTTTACACGACCTACTTCGCCAGTATCTAATTCTACTTTTATACCGTGTGGATGATTTTTAGATTTTGTAAGAATTCTATGAACAATTCCGTCTGTTAATTTGCCACTTCGTTGGTCTTGTTTCAGTACAATTTCTACTTCATATCCAACTTTTATATTACTACGGATTTTACCGTCTTTTGAGTTTTCCATTTTTTGGTGCGTGTTTCGGGTTACGGGTTTCGAGTTATGAGTTTCTATTAATGACGCTACATTGTCCTGCGGACGAATGTAGGTCTTATTTACAAAAGACATTCCATAGTCCGACAGGACATGGAATCGTCTAAATAATAAATCATTTTAATCTCTTTTTCTCTTTGGCGAGTTAAATTTTCTTCTAGTATTATTTGTTGGTTTATCACCAGTTTTCTTTCTAGACTTTTGATTTCCTGAACCTTGTTTTCTTCTACCTCGCTGTGGTTGTGGTTTTTTCTTTGTAGGAATACCTTCTCTGTCATCAACAAAAGGATGGTCTTCAATAACAGGTATTTTTAGAGAAATTAATTTTTGAATATCTCTTAAATAAGCTCTTTCTTCTATATCGCAAAAAGATATTGCAATTCCGCTAGCACTAGCTCTTCCTGTTCTACCAATTCTATGAATATAAGTTTCTGAAACATTTGGTAAATCGTAATTAACAACTAATGATAAATCTGATACATCAATTCCTCGAGCTGCAATATCGGTGGCTACAAGTACATTTGTTTTTCCCGATTTGAAACTTCCTAAGGCTCTTTGTCTTGCACCTTGCGATTTATTTCCGTGTATTGCTTCGGAACTAACTCCTGCTTTTTTTAGTATTTTAACAATTTTATCGGCTCCATGTTTGGTGCGAGAAAAAACAAGTACCGAGTAATATGTTTTTTCATTTAAAAGATGTACTAATAATTTTGATTTATCAGGTTTGCTAACATAATATACAGCTTGTTCAACTCTTTCAGCTGTTACTTGCTCAGGTTTTATAGTTACTTTTTCGGGTCTGCCTAAAATATCGCGCGAAAGCTTAACTATGTCGTCTGGCATTGTTGCCGAAAAGAATAACGATTGTCTTCTTGAAGGTAATTTAGTAATAACTTTGCGAATATCGTGAATGAAACCCATGTCTAGCATGTGGTCTGCTTCGTCGAGTACAAAATATTCAATATCTCTTAAAGAAATATAGCCTTGTTGCATTAAATCGAGCAAACGCCCAGGGGTCGCAACAAGTACGTCAATACCTTTTCTTAAAGCATCGGTTTGTGAACCTTGTTTTACACCACCAAAAATAACTGTATTTTTAATTTGGGTATATCTACCATAAGTAGTAAAGCTTTCGCCAATTTGAATTGCAAGTTCACGAGTTGGTGTTACAATTAGTGCTTTAATTCTACGTTTGCCTTTGTCTCTTTGCTTTTTAGTACAAATGTGTTGTATGATAGGAATAGCAAAAGCAGCTGTTTTTCCTGTACCAGTTTGGGCACAGCCTAATAAATCTTTTCCTTTTAGTAATATTGGTATTGATAATTCTTGAATGGGAGTAGGGTTAGTGTATCCGTGTGCTTTTAATGCTTTTTGTATTGGTTATATTATATCTAAAGATGTAAATGTCATATTTTTTATTGTAATATTTAATTATGCTTTTTTATTAAAGCTTATGATTTTTAATTTAAAATTATTATTTGGTATTTATACTTTGGTTAATTGTCCTTGGGTTAGAACTATTTATTTGAAGAATAAATAAAATTGTAATATTTTCTGCAAAAGTAATGAAATTATTTATATAATTGCCAAATTTTGTTATAATACAAGTTTTATATAATAATGAGTCCACTCCGAAAAGTCATTATACCCCTAAATCCCCTAAAGGTGACTTTGAGAACTATCTGGTTTTTAAAGCTTTCCCTTCAGGGATTAAGGGTAAAAAAGCTTTAAAAATCAGATAGTTCGACTTTTCTGAGTAGTCTCAATAATGGTTAGTTAAACTTTGGCAAAGTTTGAACTTGTAAATATCTAAAGTGTTATTAATAAAGGATATAATAAATAGCAACTTTGCCAAAGTTTTCTAAATTAATGATTTACAAAAAGTAACGAATTATTAGTATAAAATAAAAAGTTATAAATGATGAAGGTGAATTGTATATTTTGTGGTTACGAAATTGATGTTAATGACTTATTCTGTTCCGAATGCGGACAATCTCAGCGTGATGAACAACAGCAAAATGATGAAGACATCTTTGTTTGTCCTACTTGTGGAGCAGAAAATGCACCAGGGTTAAATCATTGTGCTTTTTGCTGTAGTATTTTTAGGTGATTTCTAGTTTCTAAGTTTATTGTAAGCTTTTATATATTTATAGCTATTTTTCCTTTCATAATTTATTAAAATAGAAATTTAATTATTAGAAATGTGTTTAATTAAAGTAAATGTTTCATTATTGTATTTATATGAAATTAAACCTTGTTTATCTCTTCTTTCCCAAATAAAAATAGGATTTGTTACATAATTACTTGGAACATATTGATGAGTATTTTCTGTTTCAAATTTGTAAAATTGAATAATCTGTAAATATTCTGGTATTTGAGGTTTATTTATTTTGTTAATTATTACTGTTATATATTCTGCATAAGTTTGGTTAACTTGTCCACCATCGTATGAATACGGTGAGTAGTAATTATCTATTTCCCAAACTTGCAATGTGTCAATATTACCATTTTCGCCTTCATAAATAAAAATATCATTATCGTAATATTCAATTCTGATTTTTTCATCAATAGAGTTATATTCTTCTGGAGAAAAACAAGAGTTTAACGAAATGAAAAATATGAAATATAATATTATTTTTATAGTAGTTTTCATAGGAATGTAAAGTGTTATTTTGATTTTATATATTTGAATAAATTATAAGTCTCACCAGTACAATTTGTGTAATACAAAATTCCGTATTTATTATTTAAAGCTATTTCCTGATAGTCGTTAAGTGCCGAACTATTACATTCTTTAGACCAAAAATATACATTATAGAATGTGCTATCGTTATAATAATATTTATCTAAGCCATAATTTGAAGAACCTATAATAGCTGACGTGTAATAAAAATAAAAATCTTTATATTCGATATTCATAGTTATATTAGGATAGGTTTTGTATGCTTGTTGTATTTGGTATTCAATGGAATCGTGATACAGAAGATCTATAGTAATATATTCACCATCATAATTTAAATTACAACCATTAATAACAGATCCTATTCCATAATAATGAGTTTTAATATCCACTACTTTTATAGTATCATAATTATCTAAATTACTTTTGTAAATTATGCTGTCGCCAATGTTTAGTGCAAGCTTTAAACTGTCTGGAATTTCAACTTCAATATTATGTGGTAAGTCTTCACATTTGTCTTTGCATGAATTTATTGTTACAACTGTTAATATTAATAATACTACAATGGATATTTTTTTCATAATTATTGATTATTTATAAAGGAAATTTAGTAGCTCATTCATTTTGTTATTATAATTTTGGATGAATGTTTTTCTATTAACTTTTAGGAGGTCGTCCGTGTAATCCTATTGTAGCAAGCCCTCCAAGTGAAGTTTCTTTGTATAAGCTTGGTAAATCGTGTCCTGTTTGTTCCATTACTTCAACAACATTGTCAAAGGGTACAATATGTCTGCCGTCGGAATGGATTGCATATAGTGCTGAGTCTAAGGCACGTTGAGCTCCAAACGCGTTTCGCTCAATGCACGGAACTTT
>JAOZLS010000488.1 GCA_029934705.1 Bacteroidales bacterium
TACATCTATTTAGCTGAACATCATACAGTTCGTCCTTAGCTTGACGGCTATGCCCTAAAGGGGACTTTTTGTTTTAACAGAAAGCTTCGGTTTGCATAAGTAAAGTTTGTTTTGACGCTACATTGTCCTGCGGACGAATGCAGGTCTGTCCAATCCATATTGCTAAGACTTTCCATCGCTTGCAGGACATGGAAACGTTATTACAGACTTGATATAATCTTTTTAGTTTTAACTGAAGCCTTCGGTTTGTACCCCTAAATCCCCTAAAGGGGACTTTTGTTTTAACCGAAGCCTTCGGTTTGTACATATTTTTTTATTTTTTATTTTTCACATACTTTTCTAGCCATTGATCTTGTTCCCAAAGTAGATGAAGTATCGACTCTCTTGCAACGTAACCATGGCTTTCTTTTGGTAAAATAACTAAACGTACAGTTGCTCCTAAACCTTTTAACGCATTAAAGTAGCGTTCGCTTTGCATTGGGTAAGTTCCCGAATTATTATCGGCTTCGCCATGAATTAAAAGTAATGGAGTTTTCATTTTGTCGGCGTGCATAAATGGCGACATTTCATAATAAACATTATGTGCATCCCAATAAGAACGCTCTTCTGCTTGAAAACCAAAAGGCGTTAATGTTCTATTATATGCACCACTTCTTGCAATTCCTGCAGCGAACAAATCGCAGTGTGTGAGTAAGTTCGCAGTCATAAATGCACCGTAAGAATGCCCTCCAACAGCAACTCTATTTCTATCAACATAGCCTAGTTTATCAACGGCATCAATTGCAGCTTCAGCATTTGCGACTAATTGCTCAATAAAGCTATCGTTTGGTTCAGTATCATTTTCGCCAACAATTGGAAAAGCTGCATCGTCAAGCACAACATAACCTTTTGTTACCCAATAAACAAATGAGCCATAGTAAGGATAAGTAAATTCAAGTGGTGAAGAAGTAACTTGCCCTGCACTTTTCTTGTCTTTAAATTCTTGAGGGTAAGCCCACATTAGCATTGGGAGTTTTTCTTTTTTATTCATATCATAATTAGCTGGTAAATATAAAGTTGCCGAAAGCTCTAAACCATCTTTTCTCTTATATTTTATTACTTCTTTATGAACGCCTGCCATACTTTTAAATGGGTTTTCGATAAAAGTAATTTGTTGTGCTGCTTTTTTTGTTTTTATGTTTCTAATATAATAATTAGGATATACTGTTGGTGCTTGAATATAGGTAAGAATTTTTCCTTCTTTAATATTTATTACGAATGATATTTTTTCAAGCTCTGTTTTATTTTCGGCTTGCCATAAACGGGTTTTCTTTTTCGTTTTTAAGTTCATTTTATCAATAAATGGTCTTATTCCGTCTTTTGAGTAGCCATCGCCTTCTAGGTAAACATTGTTTTTGTCAATAACTAAAACTCTACGTCCATACTGGTTTTTTTCTGTTACAAATGAACCTGGGTCGTTGTATTTATCTTGATAATTTCGCTCTTTAATTAATATTGGTTGCTGATTTGAAAGAGGATTGAAAGAAACAGTTCTTTCCGTTCTTGTATTCCACCAATAACTGTGTGCTAAGGCGTAATCATCTTTGGCCCAAGTTATTCTGTATGATCGGTATTTTGTTTTAACCAAGCTTGTTGGTTTAGATGTAAATGGTGCTTCAAGTTGAAAAACTTCATCTCTAAAATCAACTTCTTTTGCAGGGTCGCCATTATCTAGTGCTTCTGCCCAATAAATTGTTGCAGGTTTATCGGCTCGCCAACTCATATTACGTTTCCCTTCACGAGTTGCCATAAAACCTTTGGGTCTTGTTTCGTCTAACGGAATATCCATTATTTCTTTTATTTCTTTTCCACTTTTATCATAAATTATTGTTGAAAAAGGAAACCGATAATATGTTACAAGGTATGAAAACGGTTTTTTTATTGTTGAAATCATAAGATAATTTCCATCAGGAGAAAAGTCAATATCATCATATATTGCAGCTTCTTTCCAAAGCTTTTTCTTTCCTGTAATATGAATTTGATATAATTCGGAGCGTGTTAGTTGCTCAAAATTGAATTCATCATTTTTATCTTTTAATAAATCTTGGTAAGTTCTATTTTGAGCTTTTTGTCCATCGTTTTCTGATATTATAGGACCATCTGGAATTGCAGTTTTCTTGTTAATTAATGCTTTCTTATCTTTTGGTAGAAATTTTACTAGCAATTCGGTACTATTTTTAAACCAAGAATAGGGTGAACCCATGTTGGCATTCAAATTGTCGGAGCTAAGTTTTTTAATTCGTGCATTTTTAATATCCAACATCCATAGTTCAACACCTTTTAATGTAGTGTTTGTAAATGCCATGTACTTTTGATTTGGCGACCAACTAAAGTTTGCTAATCTGCAATTTTCAGGTAAACCTCCAATTTTAACTAGTTCTTTTTCACCAACTTCTTGAACTGATATACCAATATAATAATATGTACGACTACCAATATTAGTTTTAGGATTTATTCTTAAACCTCCTAGTCTAAGTTCTGTTTCGGATAGCTCTTGAAGAGTTTTATAACGATTTCGCTCTAAAATAACAACATAGGTTCCTTCGCTATTAATTTTAACTCGTGGAGTCATAGCGGCATCGGCTAAATCTAAAATTGACTTGGCTGGCTTTTGATATTTAACATCAACTTGCCCATTTACAGTGGCTGATAAAAATGTACTTAATAAAAAACTCAAAATAAATATTTTTCTCATGATTAATAATATTTGTTAATAATTATTGAGTAAAAATATAATATATTTTTGTAATGGGTACAACTATTTACAATTATTCAATTATTAATGATAAAAACTTGTTTGGACTTACTTTTTTCTTTTT
>JAOZLS010000489.1 GCA_029934705.1 Bacteroidales bacterium
CTTTTTGTTTTGTTTTTTTCGCTTTGCTCAAAAAACAAAACAAAAAGCACCGAACACCAAGCCGTATTCGTTACAGGGAATTAAAAAGACAATTAACAATGAGACAATTTTGGATAACTTTATTGCTATTAACTATAATATTTCAAAATAGCAATGCTCAATTTGGAGAAAATAAAAATTATCGACTTATTTCGGCAGAAAAATATCAAGTACGGATTGATAGAAATAAAGATGTATTACTTCGTAGATACATTATTGTTCCTGCCTTTGACAAGAATAAGAAACTGATTTTTACAACAAATAATCCTGATAGTATCTTGATAGGAGCAGCCACACTTTTAAGAAAAGGAAAATCATATAAAGTCTGGGAGTACATTCAGAATTGCAATCAAACAGAAAATGTCAATAATCTTATCGCAGGCTTATATTGGTTATCAAAGAACAATTATGAAAAAGCACATTCGTTTCTACTTAATGTCGAAATTGAAAAATATAATTTTCTACAGCTTTTGTTAATTGCTGATTGCGAATATGAACTTAACCGTACAGCCAAACAAAATGCGATAGTTTCATATCAGAAAGCATATGACATTGCAAAAAATGAGAATGAGAAACAAATTGTTAGAAACCGAATAAAATTTATAAAATACCAATAAAAGAAATGAAAAAATTGAGAATTTATATCATTTTTGCATTAATTGCAATAGTATTCACAAATTGTACAACGACTAAACGAATTCAGAAAAATATGAATTCAGGACAATATTCGTTAGCCTATTTGTATGATAGTGAAGAGAAAAATGAGAAAAACAATATTTTTGTTAATATAAGTGATGTTTACAATTATAGCAATTTGAGTGACACCACAAAAGTTGAGAGACTAAAAGGTTGGGTTGTTCCATTGCTCTTTATTAATGTGTGGAGGTCAGAAAATCAATGTGTCCAAGGAAAATCAATGATAGAAGATGATATTACATATTTCCTTAAAACTTCATTAGCAAATGAAATCAATCGTTCTGGGAGTTTTAAAACAGACACTTTAAATAAATCTGAGTATTCAATTAAGCTATCAATTGACGAAATTAAAACAGCAGGACCTTATGTCAGTTCAGGGTATTTTTATTTTGCTTTATATGTTTATGGTTATTCGTATTCTGATATTGCAGGACCTGCAATATCAACAATGAAAGTTAATTATCAGCTATATAAAGGGAAAGATATTGTATTGGAAAATACAATTGATGCACGTCAAATTACACAACAAATAAATAAAAGATACAATAATGACAAATTTCTACAACGGGATTATTCAATTAGTATGGTCGAAGCTGTGTCTTTTAATATCAAGAAAGTAAATGAGCAGATTGTTAGCGAATTAAATAAATATTTTACTACTCATTAATAAAACTATGGAGAACCTAATTGAAAATCAGCATACAGAGTTTAAAGAAATTTGGAAAGATGAGTACATGAAAACTCTTGCTGCATTTGCGAATACAGTCGGAGGAAAACTTTTTGTTGGACGTAAAGATATAGGCGGAGATGTTAGCTAAATATTCATCCAATTGTTAAGCATATAAAATCAGACGACAAAGACCTTATTGAAATTGAAGTGCTTCCGTATGATACTGCAATTTCTTACAACGGAAAATTCTACATCAGAACAGGAAGTACCACGCAAGAACTGGCAGATAAAGAGTTGCATCGTTTTCTATTGACTAAAAGCAAAATATCTTGGGAAAGTGTTTGCGAAGAAAATGTAACGATTGACGATTTAAATATTTCAACAATTGAGAAGTTTAAAAAATTGGCAAAGAAACGAGTATCTAATATTGAAAATGATGATAATGAAACAATTCTAAGAAAACTAAACTTAGTTGATAATCAAGGAAAACTACGAAGAGCTGCATTGTTACTGTTTGGGAAAGAACCACAACGATATTTTTTTAGTTCGTATTTTAAAATCGGCAAATTTAGAGGAACAACGGAGCTGATAACAGACGATGTCATCGAAGGGAATTTATTTGAGCAATTTGATAAAGTGCTGGAAGTGATTAGAACAAAATATATTAGACTTATGGTCAAGGGGTACAAGGATTGGGTTCGTATTGAAGAATTTGAATATCCCGAAGATGTAATTCGTGAAGCAATTGTAAATGCCTTAGTTCATAAGGATTATTTAGGTTCGCACATTCAAATGAAGATATTTGAGGACAAAATAACCTTGTGGAATTCAGGAAAATTACTTTCAGGCATTACTCTTGACGAACTTAAAAAGCCTCATGGTTCAGTTCACCGCAACGAACTTATAAGCAACACATTCTACAAAGCAGAATTAATTGAAGCTTGGGGACGTGGAACTACTTTTATGGTCGATGAATGCCTAAAAGCTGAATTACCTGAGCCTGATTATAGAGAATATTTTGGAGGATTTGAGATAACGCTTCATAAAGACAAATTGACAGAAAGATATTTGAAAGACTTAGGCTTAAACGAACGGCAAACAAAAGCAATAGCACATATCAAGAAAAATGGAAGGATTACCAATAACGATTACAAAGAATTTGCAAATATTACAGAACGAACAATTTTACGAGATATAAACGAACTGATTGAACATAAGCTAATAAAAAAGCATGGTGCAACAAAAGGTGCATACTATACTTTGTACATGTCGGAATAATGTCGGAATAATGTCGGAATTGTCAGTAATGACAAAAGTGGAATAATAAACGAAATATGAATTGAGAAAAAAAAAAGAAACCCCTGTAATCGAGTAGATGGCTGACTACCAAGTGGTAGCCAGTACACCTCTCACACCACCGAACGTACGGGTCTCGTATTCGGCGGTT
>JAOZLS010000490.1 GCA_029934705.1 Bacteroidales bacterium
TAGCCTGATTAACAGGATGAATAATTCCTGTAATTTTGCAAATTATTCATCGTATAACTTTTCGGAGTGAACTCAAGATTGTAAAACAAAAAATATTATTAATTTATTTTGGCAATTTTGATACTAATTGGTATTACTTCAGTTTAGCTTCTGCATAAAGTACTGAATGACGTTTAGCAAAAAATTATTCTATTATTAATGTTTTGTTACTAATCTGTTTTGCCGATATTATTTTTATAATATAAGCCCCCGAATTTATGTTTGATATATCAATATTAATAATATTATTACTTGTATTTGTTTCGTATATTTTAATTCCAGTAATAGTATAAATTTCTATTTTTGAATTTTCTTGCAAGTTATTAATACTTACTATTTTATTTACTGGATTAGGATAAACGTTAATTCTATTATCATAAATATTAATATTTGCCGAATTAATAGTTATTGTTTCTTCGTTTGAGCAGTCAGATGTGCCGTATTCGTAAATTCCTTTCACACAATAAGTATAATCATCGTTTTCTAAGTTGTCGTCGGTGTACGATAGTTGTGAATTAGGTAATTCCGAGCCTAATAGTTCCTCGTTTCTATAAAGCTGGAAACCAGTTATATTTTTACTACTTGGTGCATCCCAAGATAATTCTACCGAATTCCCTGTTACTTCTGCTACCAAATTTTGTGGCGAATTGTATGTAAATAAATAATAACCGTCAAAAGTAGTCGGATTTATCTCAGCTGGGTCTAACCAATATTTTAATTGTTCATTGTTTACAGAATAGCTGTCCCATGCAATACTAAATCTTTGGTACAAATCGTATCCGCCATCGCAATTGGCTGTTCCGCCAGATAAATCGCCAATAATTCTTTTATTATGGTCAAAAAGGGGAGAGCCAGAAGAACCACCTTCTGTTGTACCAACTTCCCAGTCCCATATATACCAGTGTGCATGAGAGTCATAAGTAATACCTCCCATACCAAGTGAATATGGGTAAACACTTGGGTTATTTCCTGCATTATGTACCGTGATTTTTTTAATATCACCTGCTGGGTGGTGAATACAAGTAACAACATTAGGGTTAAAATTGTCGTTTGTGTTCCAGCCTGCATAATATGCTTGATATTCAGCAGGTGGCACTGCCGATATTTGTAATAATGCAAAATCGAGATTTCCTGCACCATCGTTTTTATTAGCAATAAGAGTTGCATTGGATATCGTTTGAGTTTGAGGACCCGTAGTGCCATCGCAAGTGGCTGATTCGTAGTTGAAATACAAAGTTACAGTGCTTGCCATCTCTTGTGAACTAATACAATGACTTGCTGTTAAGAAATATGGTGTGTCGTCGTTATTTGTGTTTGCAACCAATGCTCCTGTACACCAATATTCATACGAACCAACTGAAAAATCATATCTACAAACAGAGTGCTTTAAATTTTGCCAGTCTGCACCTTCTTCACAATTAATATTTACTTCGCACCATTCCGATTTGTTATCGTCTCGGTAGTTATGCGAAACTTCACTTATATAAAAGCTTGCATTTATTTCGGCATTTTTTGGTTCAAAATATTCAACAATAATTTCGTCGGAAGGAATATGTGCCGTTGGCAAAATTTTATCTGTTTTATTATTTTTGCTTGTTATTGCACCAAAAATATACGATTTGTCTGGAGTGTAAATATACAGTTCGGCATTTTTTGGTAATTCAAAATTTCTAAAAATTAATGCCATAGAGAACGCATCTTTTGATATTATTTTTAAACGCCATATTTTATTACCCTCTTGGTCTATATACATTGTTCCAGAGTTTTCCATAGTATAGTTTACTGGGAAAATTTTCGCAAACCGATATGCTTGTTTCATTAAGTTTGCCTTGTCTTCTTCTATTAATGCCTTGTAGTCAAAACTTGGCAATACTTTTTCTTCTATTTTATTATTTAATTGTTTTTTAATGCTATAAGGTGTCCCCTCAGTCAAAATTTGAGACTGACCTGTTAGAAAACAAAAAATAACTCCAATTATTAGTAATGTTTTTTTCATCTTTTTATTTTTTTTATTGAATTATTATTTTGTAAGTTTTATTAGAATTTAATATAGATATAAAATATATTCCACCTGATTTGCTTGATATGTCTATAATTTCATTATTGGAATTAATTCTTTGTTTTAAAATGATTTTACCAATAGTGTTTGTTATAGTAATTGTTTGGTCTTTTGCATTATCAATATTTAAAACACCGAAACTTACTGTAGGGTATATTTTTATATTTTTATTTATATCTGAATTTATATTTGTTACTTCAATAGTAAGTGTGTTTGACGAAACATTAACATCACAATATTCATTTTGTGCATTAAGGTAAATAGTATATTCACCGTTCTCTGTATAAGTATGAACAGGTTCAAATTCAATTGATGTATTTGAGTCGCCAAAATCCCATAAATAAGAACTTGCATTTTGGGAATTATTAGTTAAAGTAACAATGAAATTAGAAACTTCATAAGTAAAATCGGAAATTGGTGCTGCGTGAATAGTAACCGTTAAAATTTCTGATGTTGTTCCTGTTCCGCAATCATTTTCTGGAATTACAGAAATGCTTGCTTCTCCAGTAAATGTATCGTTCCAATCTACAGTTGCTGTTTCAGTAGTTCCTGTAATTGTTCCAGCTTCAGTTGGAGTTATTTCCCATGTATAACTTTCGGCATTTGTTGCTGATGTCGAATATTCCGTATTTTCAGGGTTGATACATAAATCTTGGTTGCCCGAAGGAGTTGTTGCTTGCTCGGGAGTATTATTTACAGTAACCGTTAAAATTTCTGATGTTGTTCCTGTTCCGCAATCATTTTCTGGAATT
>JAOZLS010000150.1 GCA_029934705.1 Bacteroidales bacterium
GAATCGTTTTTACAGACCGATGCAGCAGTAAACCCTGGAAAGAGTGGCGGAGCTTTGGTAAATACAAAAGGTGAACTTATTGGAATTAATACTGCTATTGCCTCATATACAGGTTCTTATTCTGGCTACTCATTTGCAATACCCGTTTCGATAGTAAAAAAAGTTGTTGCTGATTTAATGGAGTTTGGAACAGTGCAAAGAGCTTTATTGGGTGTTTCGATAGTTAATGTTGATGCAAAAATTATTAAAGAACATAATATAAAAAAGATTGAAGGAGTATTTGTTGCCGAAGTAAATGATGGTAGCTCAGCAAAAGATGCAGGAATAAAAGTTAAAGATATTATTTTGAATATTGATAAAATAAAAGTTAATAAAGTGTCGGAATTGCAAGAACAAATTAGCAAGCACCGACCAGGTGATAAAATTTTGGTTACTGTAAAAAGAGATGGTAAAATAAAAGAATTTACAGTTACATTAAAAAACACAATGGGAACTACTGGTTACGTAAGTCGTGAAGTTATTGATATTTTAGGAGCAAGTTTTTCTGTTGTACCAGATAAAATAAAACAAAAATTAAATATAAATAATGGAATAGCCGTTTCGGAAATAAAGGCAGGAAAACTTATGAGAGCCGGTGTTAAAAATGGCTTTATTATAGTTGAACTTAATAATAATATAATAAATAGTGTTGAAGAATTACAAAATATAATTAATAAAACCCATGGAGGAATTTATTTAAAAGGAATTTACCCAAATGGTAATATTGCTTATTATGCTTTTGGTTTGAAGTAGAAAATTAAGCAAAATAATTTATGACTAGTACTATATCAAGTCCGTTATGACGTTTCCATGTCCTGCGGACGATGGAAAGTCTTTACATTATAGATAGGACAGACCTGCATTCGTCCGCAGAACAATGTAGCGTCAAAACAGACTTATACTAGTAGTAAAAAAGCTTAGAAATTAATCTAAGCTTTTTTGCTATTTCCCGTTTCCAATTTCATTATCTGGTAAAGTAATTTGTAATGAATCGTAGTGCATATTATAACCAGCAACAATACCAATACCACCTTCTACATTAGAAAAAATATTAACAGGCTCAACAAAAGGGTTTCCGCTTGTTTGATTGTATTTGTTTATACTAACATAATAATTAAACAACTCGGTAGAAATTGTAAACACTTGATAATACAAAGTTATTTCATTTACATCTTTTAATTTTTCACCTGAAATATTAGCATTTAAAGTAGTACTAAATTCTTGTCCGTTAAAAACTTCATCATTAAAAATATATGACCTATCCCAAGGTTTATCTGAGCTAGGAATAGGTGCATTTACATACTGAACATCGGTAATTGTATTATCAAAACCTAGCCACCCATTGACATTAATATCTGAATAAATTGTATCATACAGAATTTCTTGAATTGTATCGTAAGCAAAATCATAACGTTTTACAAAAACATTAATCATATAATAATTTTTTTCATCTTCGGGGTCATTAATTGTTATATCCAAAGGAAAATTTAGATAATAGTCGCAATAACTATTCATATATTCTGATGTATCAAAACTCGTACATTCCTTAGGTAATAGCTCAACGGTACTAACTCTAGTAGGAAAGCTAAACTCGGCAGTTGCCTTTTGCTCAATAGCTTCTACCTCAATAGTATAAGTATGATTTTGGCTTGCAATATAGTTTGACTTAAAATATGGTTTGGATGGGTTTTCATAACCTAAATTAAAAGGAAGGTTTACATAAGTTAAATTTTCCTTAAAAATTCCATCTTCATAAAGTTTTACAATTGCATTATTTATTTTAATGGTACTATCGCTTAGTTGCCCAGGTATAACACTTTTAGTAACAAAAACTTTTATTGTTGAATCGACACCAGTAATACTATTAACAACAATTTGAGCATTAAAATCGTCGGCATTATATATGTCTATATCTTTGTGGCAACTAGCAATAAGCATTACAATTGATATTGCAGATAATATTATATATTTTTTCATTTTAAACTATTTTAAACAACGGAATTTTTAAAAACAATTATTAATATATTTTTTATTCTTTTAAATTAACGTTTTTTCCAAACAAATTTATAACTAAACGATGGCATTACAGGAAAAATAGAGTACAACCTAAGGTATGTTTTATTTGGCTCAGGATTATTAAAGTTTTCTCTGCCATTAACAAATTTAGTATAGAATGGATTTATATTATTATAGGCATTATACAAACCTAAGCTCCATGTTCTACGTCCTCGTTTTTTATCTTTAGAAATATTCACACTAAAATCTAACCTATGATAAGCAGGTAATCTGTAATTATTTCGTTTACCATAATATGGATAGCCTTCATAAGTACAATTGTCATTATAACAAGAGTACCCGTTATATCCAAAATATCGACCATATTCATCTTTTTGCAAAGTTACGGGAGTACCTGAGCCATATACCCAGGTTAGTCCAAAATTTATGTTTTTGTTAAGGTTGTACATTAATACAATGCTTATATCGTGTCGGCGGTCGTATTTATACGGAAATGGTTGGCCAAAATTAATATTCTCAAAACTTCTATTACTCCATCCTAGCGTATATGAAACCCAGCCAGAGAAATCGCCTGATTTTTTTTGAATAAAAATTTCTGCACCATAAGCTTCACCAGTTCCTTGAGTTACTTTTTGTTCCCAAACTTCGCCCATACCTCCTTCGCCAGGAATACTAAAAATAGATTCACCTTCTTTAAATTCAACAATATTATCCATTTTCTTATAAAAGCCTTCGACCGAAATTGAATATTGATTATTAAGCAACCACGACAAGCCAATTGCTGATTGCCACGATTTTTCGGGAACAATAATATTTGTTGCAGGCATCCATAAATCAATAGGTAATCCAACTGTGTTATTTGAAAGAAAATGTAGGTATTGCGTCATTTTAGCATAAGATGCTTTTAACGAAACATTTTTTGAAAGAAGAATTCTTGTTGAAATGCGTGGTTCTGGCGAAATAAAAGTTGTATCTCTTACATTGAATAATGATATTCTTGCACCATAATTGATTTTTATACGTTTAGTAATTGAAAAATCGTCTTCGGCATAAATAGAAAACTCAGGAGCATATAATTGATTACTTCCAAAAGTTGTATCTGTTTTATTAATGGGCATGTTGGGTTCTTCAATATTTATTGAAAAAGAAGCAAGCCCTGGTCTAAATGTATGATAAATTGCCGAAGCTCCAAACCTTATTGTATGATTAACATTTGGTAGCCAATTAAAGTTAACATTTGCAGCTAAATCGTCAATTCCAGAGCTATAATTAATATTATATTCCTCCATGTATTTGCCATCAATATTATTATCTTCATAATTTTGAAAAAAATCTACTCCAAAAAAGAATCTACTATATGTAAGAGTTGTATTAACAAATAGATTTTTTTTGAAAGAATGATTCCACCTAGCAGCCGAAATGAGATTCCCCCACCCTAAGCTAAATTCATTAACCTCATTATTTGGATAACCACCATATTCACCTTCAGATTTATATTTAAAATATGCTTTATCCTTTCCACCATAAAAACTAAAAAACAAACGATCTTTATCTGTTAATTTGTGAGTTATTTTAGCGTTTAAATCATAAAAATAATATCCACCACCAAAAGAATCTTTGTAAGAATATTGTTGTCCACTACCAGCATCGCCAGAATATTCTTCGTTACCAAACATTTTTATAAATGGCATTGCTATTAAATCAATATAAGTTCTTCGTGCAGAAATTATAAAAGATGTTTTATCTTTTTTTATTGGACCTTCAATTGTAAATTTAGATGCAATTAATCCTATTGAAACTTCACTTGCAATATTTTTCATGTTTCCGTCTTTCATTTGAACATCAATAACAGATGATAATCGACCGCCATAGCGTGCAGGAAATCCTCCTTTAAAAAGGGTAACATTTTTAATTGCAGCTGTATTAAAAACGGAGAAAAAACCAAACATGTGAGAAACATTATAGACAGGTACTCCGTCAAGCAAGATTAAATTTTGATCAGGACCTCCGCCTCTAACATAAATCCCGCTAGTTCCTTCTGTTCCCGACTGTACGCCAGGCATCAATTGTAAGGTTTTAAACAAATCAACTTCGCCAAAAATTACTGGTAAGTTTTTAATTTTAGATATTGGTATGTCTATACGGCTCATTTGTGAGCTTTCTACATCTTTATAACTCTGTGTAACAACAACTTCGTCTATCTCATTCTGAAATTCAATATTAATAGTTAAAGTGGTGTCATTTTTTAATAATAAATTTAGTTCTTTAGTTTGGTATCCAATATATATAACCTGAATTTTAATTTTATTTTTTGGTACTTTCAAGCTAAAAAAGCCAAATTCATTTGTAGTAGTAACATATTTGCTATTGTCAGCATCTAACACAACCCCACCAATTATACGCTCTCCAGATGTTACATCCTCGATGTAGCCGCTAATTGTATAATTTTGTGAAAAAGTGGCAATGCTAAAAATCAATAATATTGATAAAATTGATATTTTTTTCATTTTGGTGAATTATTTTTTGCTATTTGTATTATTAGTAAAAAGGATTACAAAAACAATTATTAGTTGCATAATTTATTACAGTTAAATGCAAAAAAAAGCTTAGAAATTAATCTAAGCTTTTTTGCTATTTATTGTCTTTTTTATTTTGAAAGAGTATAACTCCAATAATCAATTCTGTTCTTATCAAAGGCATCAAATCTTTCAGAGCCTTCGACTCCTGCAAATTGATAAAATGATTTATGTAAAAACTTAGGAGCTTTACGATGTATATTATCTTTTCTATATGCTGTATCAATTTTTAAAGCTCTTACAACGTTTTCTCTAATATTTTTCTTTTCAACAACTTTAAAACCAGCTTCTGCAAGCTGATTATTAATACCTTCAAGGTCTTCAGGCTTAATCATATCTGTAAAAAGGAATTTACCGTCGTCTTTTAGTACTCTAAATACTTCGCCAAAAAATCTTGGAATATTTCCGTAGCATCTAGCAGATTCAACATTTACAACTGCATCAAACTTACCATTTTCAAAAGGAAGTTCTTCTGCATTTCCTGTAATAAATTTTAATCCTTCAACGTTGCTGTGCTTGTCGTTACAAAAAGCAATTGTAGTTTTACCAATGTCAAGACCAGTATATGATTTAGGCTTGAAATAACGAGTTAAAAAAGATGCTCCTCCACCTCGTCCACTGCCTACTTCTAAAATATCTCTGTCTTTTAAGTCGAAGTTTCTTGCTACGTGATGATACAATTGAATGCTATATCTATCGTCTTCGTCTTCAGGTTTTAAAACTAGATTTTTGAATTCACCATTATCACTTGCATATCCATAATTCATGAAAACTGTTGTTGCTGTTTTCTTGTCAAACTTAGTTATCATTTTATGCCATAATTTCCATAATGGTCTTCTAATTGGCTTTGGTAGTTCTACGTATTTTTCAACTATTTTATTCATAAGCTTTTATTAATTTATTTCTGACTGAATTAAGATTATCTATGCAAAGAAATAAAATTATTATTAATATGCTAACTTTTTATGTATTAATTTGGTATTAGACTTTTATAAAGCTGAAAATTTAATTCTTAAATACATTATTATCCGAATTAACATCGGGAGTTAGCTCAGTATCAAGCATTATTTTTTTGTAATTCGATTTTTTAATTTTAATTATGTATTTATCTGTGTTGTTTTTCCAAATATCCGCTTGCCTATATATTATTTCTTCATTATTATTTTCGTCTATAGTTGTAAGTATTATTGGTAATGGTAAACCTCCAACATTTGTTATCTCAACAACGGTATAATCTCCATCATTTTTAACACTCGAAATTTTTAAATCGGTATATTTAAGACTAAAAAACCAAGGCTTCCAAAACCATGCTAAATCCTCGCCAGCAGCATTGTTAAAAGCATTAAAAAAATCTAGGGGTAAAGGATGCTTGCCATTCCATTTTTCGGTAAAAACCTGTAGTCCTTTAACAAATTTTTCTTCTCCCAAATAATTATATAAAATATAGAAAGCCATAGCAGGCTTAGAGTAAGCATGAAACCTATATGCGTATCGCCCAGTATTTTCCGATAATACATTTAAAGGCATATCGTCCATTGAATGTGAAAAATAATTAAAAACTTGGACGTTCCTTTCAATAGGCTTGTAGGTTGAATCTTTTGCAATATGAATTGCTGCAAGTGTAGGAAAAAAAGTAATAAGACCTTCATCCATCCATGCATATTTTTGTTCGTTAAGTCCTGTATAAAAAGGGAAGTAGCTGTGCCCTATTTCGTGTGCAGTTAGGTATATTAATTCACTTCTTTGCTTTGGCGTTCCATCATTAACCATTCCTGGAAACTCCATTCCGCCACCACCGTTAAAAATTGTCATTTGTGAGTAAGGAAAGCGTATTGCAGGTATTTTTGTTGAAAAATATTCAATAATTTCTTTAGTTATTTGGGCAACTTCCTTATAACTTTCAGATTTAGGTTTATAAACAGTATTTATAAAAACTTTTTTATTACCACCATCAGCCATAATTCCATCCCAAAAATAAGTTTTACTAACAGCAAAACTGAAATCGGGTGTTTGCTCCGATTGAAATTTCCAAACTAAATCTTTTTTGTTTAAAGTGATTTTGCTATTGTTTTCACGATCTTCTTTGGTAATAATATTAATTGTTTTGGATGAGTTATGAGCTTTATTTATTCTTTTAACGTATTTGTTTGTGTAAGTTTCGCTATAATTTTGTTGTACACCCGTAGCCCAAACATTATAAGCCGATGGTACAGTAATTTCTACATCAAAATCGCCAAAATCATTATAAAACTCATATCTTCCAGAATAACCTCTGTTGTTCCAGCCAATAATATCGTCGTAAACTGCAATTTTAGGATACCAATATGCAATAAAGAAATTATCATCTTCGTAAGTTCCATTTCTTACAGCCACGGTACCAGGTAAAATAAAGTCCCACTTAATTTGTATTGTCTCAAGCGATTTTGGATTTATAGGTTTTTCCAATTTAATTCTTAATATCGAAGAATTTCTACTAACAGAATTATCACTTTCCCTATAAATAATTTTTCCTACGGTAATTTCCTCTAAATTTACACCATCACTTATATCTATTGCCCCTAAATCCCAATCACGAGCATTTCCTTTTTTAAATATATCCTGATATAAATTGAAAACCAAATATTTTAGAGTGTCGTTACTATTATTTGTATAAGTAATAGTCTCGTTACCTGACAACAACCGTGTTTCGGGGTTAAAATTTGCAACTATTTTATAGTCTGTTTTATTTATAAAATAATTTACACCAGGGTTACCTGTAGTAGTTCTTGTTTTGTTTGCAACTGCTTTTTGAAATTCTTTATTTATGGGTAAATCGGACGTTTTTTGTGCGTACGTCCCTAAAGAAAAGAATACAAAAATAAGCGATATAAGAATATGTGTTTTCATAATTATAATATTTTTATTATTTATTCAAATTTACGAAACTAAAATTTAAAACTATAATGTTTTCTACCAGTACTATTTTCACAATGCTAAACAGCTACTTTTTGTATATAAATGTATAATTAGGAATTGATATATTATATGGATAAAAACTTCTGCCTTAGTGAGGTGTTTTCACCTGACTAGTTTTAGACAATATCTATAATGACGTTTCCATGTCCTGCGGAAATACGAATTGTTAAGAATTCTGTATTTATGATTGGAAATGAATAAAAAAAAACAAGAGTAAAAGAATACTTTATTGCTTCAATTTTCATAAATTTGTAAATTACATATAAATATAAAATAATAATTATGCGAAAAAATATTATAGCAGGAAACTGGAAAATGCACACTAGCCTAAGAGAAGGTGTTGCTTTAGCATCGGCATTAGATAAGAAAATACAGAAGCACGAAGGGAATATTGAGGCAGGAGTAATAATTGCACCTCCCCTAACCCATTTATCTCTTATAAAGCAAGTTATAAAAGAGGAAAGAATCTGCTTAGCAGCTCAAAATTGTTCTTCGGAAATAAAAGGAGCTTATACTGGCGAAGTTTCAGCAAAAATGTTAAAATCGTTTGGTGTAAACGCTGTAATAATTGGTCATTCTGAAAGAAGAGAATATTTTAATGAGACTGACGAAATTCTTACAAAAAAAGTAAACCTTGTTTTAGAGAATGATATGAAACCTATTTTTTGCTGTGGCGAAAATTTAGGTCAACGAGAAGAAGGAACACATTTTGGAGTTATAAAATCGCAAATTCAAAATGCACTATTTCATTTACCTGCTAATGATTTTTCAAAATTAATAATAGCTTATGAGCCTATTTGGGCTATTGGAACAGGTGTAACAGCAAGCTCTGAGCAGGCACAAGAAATGCACGCTTTTATAAGAAATGTTTTAAAAGAAAAATATGGCAAAGAAATTGCTGAGAATATTAGCATTTTATATGGGGGAAGTATGAAACCTGCAAATGCAAAGGAACTTTTAGCACAAACTGATGTTGATGGTGGTTTAATTGGTGGAGCTTCATTAGATGCTGATGACTTTTTTGAAATTATAAAATTTGCATAAAGTTTTAGTGAAAATTAGACATAAAGATGGAGGTGAAACGCCTCCATTGTTTTTTAATTTTTAACAACTCTTACTGTTCCATTAAATCTCTCTTTTGTTTGATTATTTGACAGAATATAGTAATAAACACCAGCCAAATTACCATCGGCAATCCAGTTATTTTGATAATCTTTTTCAAAATAAATTTGATCTCCCCAACGGTTAAATATTTTTAATTCCCATACGTTTTTTTCTATTCCTTTAATTACAAATATATCATTAATACCATCGTTATTAGGAGTAAAAATGTTAGGAATATAAATATCACCACAATATTCATAAGTTACTTTTATACTGTCGGACCAAAAACCACAAATATTTTCAGTAATAAGGCTATAAGTACCATCTTCATAGACATTAAAATTGTTTGAAGAGCTTTCGTCCTGCCATAAATATGTAGTATTTGGAATATTAACACCCAAATTCAAAATTTCATCTAAACATAAAATAGTATCATTACCAAAGTTAAAGCGAGGTAATAAAATATGTGTAAGTATTATTGTATCAGAAGAATAACAACCTTCGGAATTTGTTAATTTAACGTAGTAAACTCCTTCATTTTCTACTAAAATAGAAGATTCAACACTAGAGTTGTTCCATAGATAAGTACAATTTTCGGTATATGCACTTAATAAAAGCGAGCTATTTTCGCAAAAAGCAGTATCATTACCTAACTCTAAATCAGGACTTTCAGAAAAAAT
>JAOZLS010000491.1 GCA_029934705.1 Bacteroidales bacterium
AGATAAAGGATACGATATTGAAACAATTATGGATATAACAGGATTGCTAAAAGATGTTATTGAAAAATTGTAAACGCAAAACCGCAGGTAGCAAAATAACCGATTATATCGTTCTCCGCTAGCCATAGTTTGTTTCAAAAAAACAAAAAAGGGGAAGCTAAGCGAAGATTTTATCTTCGCTTTTTTATTTTGATAGTCTGTGACTATCATTGCGTAAGCAATATTTGTATTTGCAAAATGTAAGTTGTTTCAGTTTTGCTAAAATGAAAATAAACAAGCAAAATGTTTTAGTAACAGCTAATAAAAGAGTAATATTGCACGAGCAAAATAGCAAAAAGCAAACATCACATACAACAAAACAGAAGAGAATATGAAAACAAAAATTATTTTATTCTTATTGTCAACAGTCATAATAATTGGCAGTTGCAAAAAAAAAGAAGAATATATTGACTTAAACCTTTCAGGAACAATAAACGGGCATGTAGAACATGTATATGCCGAGTTTGAAGGAGAAGTTTCAAAAAAAGATGTGATAGTTGAAATTATTGGACTTAGTATTTCAACAACTACCGATGAAGAAGGACGGTTCTCATTAACAAATGTACCAACAGGAACTTATGATTTAAAATTTTACAGAAGCGATGTTGGAATCTATGAATATCATGATGTAGAAATTGTAGGAGGAGAAGCTCCAATAGTAATTAAAGATGAAATAAATTTAATTCAAAAATCAACAACAACAATATCAAGTATCACGGCTGTACCTGGTGCGTATGAAATATTTTTAAGTGCCGAAATAGAACAAGATGATAATCTTCACCGAAAAATTGTTTTTTTTGTGAGTAAATCTAACAATGTATATCCACCATCAAATCCTCAAACTGGCGACCCTGAATATCTTATTCGGTCATACAATCTTTATTCAGACGAAGGTTATTTATCTGTTCCAATTCGTTCAGATTGGCGTTCAGATACAATTTTTATTAAAGCTTATGGAGCTTCTGATAAATGGCTTTATACTTATACTGATTATACTAGCAGGACTACGGGTCAAGTCGTTTATCCTGGAGTTAATTATGAAGCAGCATCAGAAACTGTAAGCTTAATTTTAACAAAAAACAATTAATACAATGAAAAATATTATTATTATCATATCTATTTCTTTTATGTTATTTGCTTCATGCAAAACAGAAAAAATAGAACTTACAGGAAGTATCTCTGGCACAGTAAGAATTATTGCCGAAGATGGCAATTATATGCCTAATGCAACAGCAACTGTTTCAATTGTAAATACAAATTTTTCTGTTCAAACTGGAACTGATGGTTTTTATACAATAGTAGGAGTGCCAGTTGGAACTTATGATATAAGCTATAGTTCCGAAGGTTATGTAACTTATACGGAGCAAGGCGTTAATATTGTTGGAGGAGATACACCATATTTATTTGACGACATAGTATTAGGACAAAAACCAATATCTGTAATCAATAATTTAAGATCTTATACTTATGGATTTGGCAGCATCAGAATTGCGGGTGATATTACACCTCCAGGTTCAGAAGAAAGCAAAAAAAACGTTTTTGTTTATGTAAGTGATCAAAATACTGTATCAAAAGACAATTATGATTTTATAGGAGGTGATTTAACATCAGTTTCAGACACTTTTTTTATAGATTTAATAAACTTGTATTACAACTATCCTCCAGAAACAGATTTTATATATTTAATTGCATATACAAAATCATTCGATCCTAATGATTATCGTTATGAATATAATCTGAATTATGATGAGTATTACATGAATTTTACAGATTTTACAATTTCAGATACTCCTTCAAATATTATTTCAATTCCAATTTATAACAAGCACTAGGTGCTATTTAGAGTTTGCACAGAGCGTTAGTCGAAGTGTTGCTTACGCACTTCTGCAAAGTCGTATTAATAGGTAATTTTAATGCAAATAAATATACAATTGATTTTATACAAGTACTTAAATAAATTAAAAAAATGAATTCAAAATATAAATATATAAATGTTTTTTTGTTTGTAATTTTAATTGCAACAATAAGTTTTAATTGTAAAAAAACAGAAATCGAACAGTTTAATACAGAAGGCAGTATTACAGGAAGTACTGTTGTCAATGATATATTTTCAGGGGTCTGGCAGTATTACACAACAGAAGGAATAAGTGTACAAATCGAAAATACAGAATTATCTACTGTTACAGACGAAGACGGAAACTATACAATTAGTAATATTCCATCTGGCACATATAATCTTGTGTTTTCGTTAGACGGTTATGCAGAAATGAAACAATGCGGTGTACAGGTTATTGGAGAAAGTGATTATCCTAAAGAAATTGAAATGGTTAGACTTGTACAGAAATCAACTACTGTAGCAACAAACTTAAGAGTTGAATATATAGACGATGAAATTATTTTCACAGCAAATTTTTCACCAGAATCTAATGATTCTATAAGAAGAGGCTTTTTCTTTTTTATATCTGATACTGAAAATGTTGCTTTTGACAATAACTTAGATTGGTACAATGCTGTTACAAATGTTGGTAGTGAGGGGTCTTATACCATTACAGAAGAAGTATTAGCACAATGGGTAGAAGGTTTTGACCCTTCATCAACTTATTATGCAGTTGCTTACGGATCTACCGATAACTTTTCAAGCTATTTTGACCCCGAAAAAGGTTCTTATGTTTATACAGGTTTAAATGAAACACCCACAAATGTAGTAAGTTTCGCAATTCCAAGTAAAAAATAATTGAATGTTAAACAAGCCAAAAACCGAGTTTATAATCTTATTTCAAATATTTTACGACTAACAATGTCGGTTAT
>JAOZLS010000151.1 GCA_029934705.1 Bacteroidales bacterium
AACTATTACCAGCATCAACATCAGTTGCCATTGCTGTATAATCGGAGTATCCACTTGCAGAAGTACCTGTATTATTAATAGTTCCGAATACTACACCACTAATATGCTCGTCGCCACCGCCACTTGCAGCACAATAAGCACTAACATTTTTAGTTGTTATTTGAGTAGAGGTATTATAAGTAAGACCTAAATGACCTATATTTGAAACAGTTATAACTTTTGTTGAGAATTGATTTGTTAATAAAGTCTCGGTTAAAGACGTTGGATTAATAACAATAGAAGGAGCCCCCCAAGTTACAGCATTTCTTGCTCCAGAAGATTCACCTTCGTCGTGCATTGCTGTAACAGAATAGCTATAAGTTCCATAATCAGGAAGTTGATCTTGATAAGTTAATTCTGTAGTAGTTGTAAGCTGAACGCCATCTCTATAAACAATAAAATGAGAGAACCCTTTTACAGGAGTATATTCCCAAGTTAAATCAGTTAAACCAGTAGGTTCATCAACCACAGCAACTAAATTTTCAGGACGAGGAAGATTATTTGTTTCAAAAGGAGAACAATAAGTTAAAAGAATACCTGTTCTGTTATCAGGCCATACTGGATAAACAACACCACCATTAGCAGATATACCTAAGTAATCACCCATATATCCGCCTGTTGAACCTGCAAGAGGTGATGGAGTAAAAGCTACATCACTCACTCTAAAAGCTTCCCAAACATCACCACCATCAAAAGAATTAGACACCCATGCTTCAACTTGAGTTGAAGAGACATCTCTATCGTCATAATAAATAACACTTAATGTTCCTGTTTGAGGATCACAAGTAATCCATGGTAAATAAGCTTCTTTACCATCGGCATTTGAACCTTGGTTTACACGTATTGGCTCAGACCAACTATCACCTATATCAGAAGATTTAATCATATATACACTCGCATTTGTTCCTGAATTTACTCCAGGATAACCTATATTCGTCCAAACAACATAAATTTCACCCGTTTGCATATTTACAGACATAACTGGAAATGAATTTACTCTCATATCTTTTTGGACACCATCACTTCTTATTCCTCTAGTATTTGTAATTATTCGAACAGCAGGGGCAAAAGTAACTCCTCCATCTAAAGATTTAGCAAATCCAATTCCTTTTTCAACTAAACCACTATCATCATAAATTGTCCATATTACATAAACCTCACCATTACTACCTACATTAATATTTACACCTTGATTAAGGTATCCAGATATAGCAGAACTTAAGTTTATAGGGTCTGAATAAGTTAAACCATGATCTGTTGAATAAACAAAACCAATGTTATAATCAAATCCAGCACCACCACCGCCACCAAAATCGGTCCAAGCATTATATATATTACCAACATAAGGGCTAGTACTTACATTATCTATCCACAAATGATTTTTATCAAGCATACCGCCTCCTGCAGCATATCCTGCTACAACACTAGTCCAACTTACACCATCATCAGAATATGAAACACCTTGTCCTGAATTACTATGTATAAATCCAACAAACTGTCTTCCATCAAGCCCAATTACAGCAGCAGGGTCACCACTATTACTTCCTCCAGCACTTTGTACACTTCCACCCCAAGGTGTTTGGCTTGCATCCTCTGTTATTAAATAGCTTGTTCCATAAAAGTTACCTATATATCCTGAATTGTTTGAATTTAATGCTATACTATTATTAGAAGGGTCAACAAAAACAGAGGTTTCTGTTTGTTGTATCTCATCTGTTATAACAACATCTTCTGAATCGTCAGTCAAAACCCCTCGTGCAATTATCTTTGTCCCTTTAAAAACTGCTTTTGCAGGCTTAATATATGGAGTAGGAGACACGTATCCTTTCTCCAACATCCTTCCCCAATACCCCATATTGTCAATACAATAATTAACATTTGGGTTTTGGTCTTTCTTAACTTTTTGCGAAAAAGAAGTTTCGGCAAAAAGTATTAAAATCGCCATAAGCGATAAAGTTAGAATTCTTTTCATACTATTTTTACTTTTAAATTTATGTTAAACAATAAAAAGATAAAAAGATATGAATATGGTTGCATTATTTTAGAGTTCTAATATATTATTTCTTAAAGCAAATATTATAAGTTTTGATTTTGAATTAGTATTTGTCTTATTCATAATATTTTGAGTATGCTTTTCAACTGTTCTTTCACTTACATGCAATAGAATAGCAATAGTTTTATTATCAAAACCTTGACATATATTTGAAAGAATTTCAATTTGTCGTTTTGTAAGATTTAATGCTTCTTTCTTAACTTTATTCCTTTTTGTTTTAAAATCTTCTTTTTTATTTTTTATTATTACATTAACAATTTCGGTAGAAAAATATATATTATCATCTAAAACTGTATCAATTGCTGTAACAATTTCATTATAATCTGTATTTTTCAATAAATATCCTGAAACTCCTGCTTGTATCGATTCATTAATTATTTCAATATTATTATATGATGATAATATTATAATTTTAACATTGGAGTAAACTTCTAATACTTTCTGAGCTAACAATATACCATTAGTATCTGGCAAACTAATATCCATAAAGATTATTTGCGGTTTTTGTTTTTTCAATATTTTTAAAAGATTTATACCACTTTCAGCCTCTGCTACTACTTTTACTTTATCAATAGTACTTAAAGCAAGGTTTAATCCATCTCTAAAAATTTTATGGTCATCAACAATAATAATTTTAATAGTCTTCATTTATAAAGTCTTCAATATTTATGGTTATAGTAATTTTTGTTCCTTTTCCTAACTCTGAGTTAATATCTGTTTTTCCATTTACTGATTCTACTCTATTTCTAATATTAACGAGTCCATTTCCTTTATTTCTTTTTAATACTTCTGAAAGTTCAAAGCCTTTTCCATTATCTTCATATTCCAATATTAATGAAGTTTTATTTATTAGCATAAATAGTTTTAATTCTTCGGCATTTGCATGTTTAATGGCATTATTTAACATTTCGGTAACTATTCGGTATATTGTTAAAGAAAACTCATCGTTTAATACTATATTATTTGTTTGTATAAAAATATCTGTTTTTATTTTTGTACTACCTGTTATTTTTTCAATAATATTGACAATAGACTTTTTTAATCCCAAGTTTGTTAATATATGAGGTTTTATATCATTAGAAATTTCACGAGCCGACTCAGCTGCTTCGTTAATAATATGCTTTGTTTTTACTAAATATTCCTCTATTTTTTCTTTCGGAATTTGACCTCCTATCATTAAATCAATATACATTTTTATGCTTGATAAAAAAGCACCTAAGCCATCGTGTACTTCTTGTGCAAATCTATTTCTTTCTTTTTCCTCTGTTTCAATTATTGCCTTTAATACTTTTTTTTGCATTTCTTTGCGTACACTTATATCTCGCCCTGTTGCTAATATTGCGTTTTCACAAAAATAATCTACAGCAACAATACTAACTTCAACAGGTATTGTAGCTTGGTTGGATGAAAACAGAGTAGTTTCAAATGTTGACGCATATTCATTTACAGAATTAAAAGAGACTTTTTCATTATCATTTATAAATTCGGCATTCCAAAATTTACTAATGTTTTGCTTTAAAATTTCATCTTTTGGCATTTTAATAATTTCGGCTGCAGTATCATTAACTTGAAGAATGTTTCCATTGGGACTGAAGATAAACTTAAATTCCGAACTTTTTTCAAACATTTTTTTAAAGTTATCTTCACTTGCTAATAGCTTTTGAGTTTTTTCTGCTACAATTTTTTCTAAGTTTAACGTAAGTTTTGTTAGTTCCCTTTCGGTTCGCATCATTTTAGTTATATCGGTAGCATAAAACAATGATGCGTCTAGGTCTTCATTATCTTTTCTAATATTCACTTTGTTACAACTAAATACTTTTTCGCTATTATCAGGCATTAAAACATGATTATATGACGAAAGATATTCGGGTCTTTCTTTTAATGTATCTCCTATTTTTTGTAGTGAAAATATATTTGTATAGTTACTTTTATAGTTAATCATTTTTTTTAAATCATCATCAGTTTTGTTTTTTATTTCTGATATACTTAAATTAAAAACATCGCAATATGCCTTGTTGGCAAATATGTATTTATTGTCTTTATCTTTAGCAAAAACGAGGTTATCTGTTGAATCAATTACTTTCCGTAGAAAATTTTTTGTCTTAGTTGTTTCATAATACAACATTTCTTTTTCTAATTCATCTTTTTTTCTTTCTGAAATTTCTCTTAATACTCCTAGAGCAACGTTTTTGCCATTATAAATTGTTCTTGTTGCTTTTATTTCTATTGGAATAATATTACCGTTTTTATGATAAATGTTTGATTCAAAATCTACTTCATTCCCATTAAATACGTCTTGAAGTTTTTCTTGAAACACTCCTTTTAGCTCTTCTGGAACAATTTTGGTGAAATTTTGCCCTATCATGTCATCAATATCCCAACCCAAAAGATTAATTTGTGTTTTATTTAAGAACAAGAAAAAGCCTTCTCTATCAACCATAAAAATAGTATCTATAATTTGCTGTGTAACAAGTCTATATTTCTCATTGCTTTCAAACAAAGCTTTTTCATTTTTTAATCTTTCCGAAATATCTCTAACATTCCCAAAAACAACTGTTTTGCCTTTATATTTAACAATCTTACCTGAAATTTCTACAGGAATTATTCCCCCATTTTTATGATAAATATATGATTCAAAACGAGTAATTTCTTTATTAATAAAACCATTTTTCAAAGCACGTAAATATGCAGGACGATACATCCTAGGTATAAATTCAAAAAAATAATGTCCTACAGTCTCATCTATAGCCCTGCCAGATATTTTATAATGCTGTTCATTAACAAATTTGATTTTTCCTTTTTTATTTATTATAAATAATGCATCGGGTGAATTATTTGCTATACTCTTATAGAACTTTTCACTCTCCTTAAAAGCCCTTTTTATATTTTGTAATTCAGTAATATCAACAATTACACTTAATATATAGTTATTGTTAGGTTTTATTAACTTTGAATACATTAATGTGTGATTTATTGTATTCTCATTATGTCTAAAAGTTATAGGTTCTTTTTCAATAAGGCCTTGTTCTTTAATTATATTAATAAACCTTTTCCGTCTTTTCTTTGAATATAATTTTAAATCAAGAGTCGTTTTCCCTTTTATTTTTTTAAAGGAATAACCTGAAAGAGTTTCAAATGCTTTATTACAATATATAAATTCACCTAAAGAAACACTCGTTATAGTAATTGGCTGTGGCATTATATCAAAGACTGCTAAAACAGATTTACTAAAAGTAAAATCATCTTTTAACATAGAAGAATCTACCTGAAAGTTTGATTCTAATTCAACACACTTTTCCCTAAGTTCCTTATTTTCTTCTTCTAATAATTTAATTTGAGCTAACAAATCACTCTTTTTTTTCATCTGTATAAAAATTATTTTAGCGGTTATATGCAACATCTACATACTGTCCTTTCTTGTACACTAGTACAAAATTACAATAATCATTTCGCTGTATATTTCAAATTTAATAATAATATTTAGTTCAACGTATCTAAGTTATTCTTTTTTATACAAAAACCATGACAAAAATGTTTGTACGTAATTTCACTAACATAAATTACGTAAATATACTATTTTATTTTATAAATAACGTTTGTTTATTTGCAAAAATATTAACATCATAAAATTTTATTATGGCAACTCGTACAATAGCAATCGTAGATGACCAGCCTTCTTTTCGCAAAACAATTAAAGAAGTATTATCAATGATGGGTGATATAAAAATTGTAGCCGAAGCAGAAAACGGTACTGAATATTTAAAACTTTTAGATAATGTCAAACCAGACATAACATTTATGGATATACAAATGCCTGATATGGATGGTGTTGAAGCTACAAAAAAAGCATTAAAGAAACATCCCGACCTAACAATTATTGGTTTGTCGTTATATGCAAACGAGGAATATGTTAACAAACTGATAAAAGCTGGAGCTAAAGGTTATTTATTAAAATTAAGTAATAATTATAATATTTTTAAAGCTCTTATAAAAAACCCTAAATCAGAAACTTTTTTTTCTGATAGAATTCAGAAACAATTAAATTCAAAAAACGCCCCATCTCAAAAAACGATACTCGTTGTTGATGATTTTGAAACAAACACAATAGTTATAGAAAACTCATTAAAATCAGCTGGTTATGCTGTGCTAAAAGCAAAAACTGCATCGGAAGGCATTAGGCATGCATTTAATAAAAAAAACAAAATAGATTTAATTATTAGCGACTACAACATGCCAGGAAAAACTGGAGCTCAAATGATTTCTGATATTAGAAAAATACCTGGATATAACAATCTTCCTGCATTAATTTTAAGCTCGGATAACGACGAAGAAAAGAAAAAACTAGCTAAAAAAGCAGGGGCAACAGGCTGGTTGAAAAAACCTTTTATACTGACTAAATTTTTAACTATTGTTGACAGTGTCTTTTAATTGTACCAAATTGCCAACAAATTAATACTACACCAATTTAGAAATTATATATGGAAATTTACTTACAAAACTTTATTGATGAAATAACTGTTTTATTGTCTGACTTAGAAAAAAATATTTTTAAATTCGAGAATGACCCTAAAAACAATAATCAAATTTCAGAAATACTAAGAAACTTACATACAATTAAAGGAGCATCAGGAATTTTCGACTTTAAAAAGGTTGAATTATTAACTCATAATATTGAATCTATTTACAACTCATTAAAAACAGGTAAAATAACTTACTCTGTAAAAATTATAAATTTAACATTTAAGTTTATAGATTTTATTAACATAAGCTTAGAAAATAATATAACTGATAATGAATTAGAAAAGAAAAAGGATGATATTTTACAGGCTATTCAAGAATTTGTTGAAATAAAAATATCATTAAAAACAGAAAATGAAAATGGAGGAATTGAGCAAACTTTTTTAATAATATTTAAGCCTAATGCAGATTTTGAACAAAGAGGTGTTATTTTAGAAAACATTATTAAAGCTACAGAAAACATAGGAACTTCAAGTGTTTTTCAGAAAGTAAATTCAGCTGAACTTATTGAAAAAGAAAATAAATTCTATATGTTTTGGAATATTCTTTTATCAACAAAGTCAACCGAACAAGACATTAACGATTTATTCCTTTTTGTAATTGATGAAGTTGAAATAATTAAAATTGCCGATAAAAACCTTTTTGAAGATACAGGTTTTATTGATAAAATTTCAACAGAAATAGAAAATTCAAATATTAATAACTCATCAGAGCTCAATCTATTTTTAAATGAAAATAATATAAACATTATTCAAAAAAAAATAGAGAAAAATGAAAAATCGAAGAATACCGAAAAAATTAATACACGTGATTTAATAGCACATAAAACGGATACTATCCGAGTTTCTTCAAAGAAACTAGATGAATTAATGAACTCTATATCAGAACTTATATCAACAAAAGAAACAATTCATTTATTAGCTAAAGAAAGCGGGAATATAAACCTAAAAGACGTTTCTAAAAAACTTGAAAGATTATCTAGAGACATTCAAAACAATGCTTTGGACATGAGGTTAATACCTATTGATTCAATATTAGGGCAATTTAAAAAACTTATTCGTGAACTATCACAAAATTTATCAAAAGAAATAAAATTTGAAACAGATGGCACTGAAACCGAGTTAGATAAAACAATTGCAGATGGAATTATTGAACCTTTACTTCATATTTTTAGAAACAGTATAGACCACGGAATTGAGTTACCCGAAGAAAGGCTCCTAAACAACAAACCTAAGAAAGGTAGAATAAAATTTTATGCATCGCACTCTGGCAATAATGTAATAATTCAAATTCACGACGACGGACAAGGAATTGACGACGATTTCATATATAATAAAGCTGTAGAACAGCATCTTATTACACCAAATATTAATCTTTCAAAACAAGAAAAAATAGATCTTATTTTTCTTCCAAATTTCACTACATCATCAGAAGTTACAAATGTGTCGGGACGTGGTATAGGAATGGATATTGTACGTAAAAAAATACAAGAGTTAAATGGCGAAATTAATATTGACTCCGAAAAAGGACTTGGGACTTATGTTACAATAAAACTACCTTTAACACTATCAATTATTGATACATTATTAGTACAAATAAACAAAAAAAACTACCTAATACCCAGATATATAATATATGAAATTAACAAACTAACGATTTCGGAACTAAATAACATAAAAAACAATGTAATACTTAAAAACAAAGAACTTTTACCTATTATTAACTTAAATAAACGCTTTGGGAATAATAAATATCCAAAAAAAACAATAAATATAATTACAGTTACAATTCAAGATAAAAACTACGGACTAACTGTTGATAAAATTTTAGGTGAATATCAAGCAGTAATAAAACCATTAGGTGAATTATTTAAAAACAAAAACAGCTTTTCAGGTGCAAGCATCCTTGGCGACGGTTCTTTAGCCCTTATGATAGACACTCAAAAGCTTATACAAAAACATAACTTAAAAATATGAAAAATTCGTTTCTAATATTTGAACTAAAAAAAGAATTATTTGCAATTGATGTAAATAACATTACCGAAGTTATTGATTATACTCCAGTAACTAGCATACCCGAAACCCCTGAATACATAAAAGGAATTATTAATTATAGAGGAAATATATTACCTATAATTGATTTGCGTACAAAATTTAATCTTGAACAAAAAAGCGACTATAACAGTATGGTAATTATAGTTATGAGTATTGATATTAAAGGGAAAACAGTTGTGCTAGGAGGTATTGCAGACTCTGTTAGTAATGTTTTTGAAATAAATATTATGACAACCACCAAATTACCCGAAATAGGAACAAAATTTAACACTGAATATATACTTGGAATAACAGAAAATAAAGACGATAAAATAATAGTACTGTTAGATATTGAAAAAATATTTACTGTTGACGAAATTACTATAATAAACGAAGCTGGAACATAATATCTAATTTCATTATAAGGCATGTATACTAAAATGCTGTTATAACAGCATTTTAGTATAAAACATTTTTTTAACTTTTAAAAAAAAGAAAAATGAAATTTACATCATTAAAAACAAAATTAGCTGTTACAATAAGCGTAGCGGTCGGGATAATATTTAGTTTAATAATTTTTTATTCCGTAATAACAAACAGAAAAATTGCAATTGAAAGTTCGGAACAAAAAATGACTTTGCTTGCCCAAGAATATGCTCTGAAAATTGAGGCAGAAATAGAACTTGCAATGGACGCTTCAAATACAATGGCAAG
>JAOZLS010000492.1 GCA_029934705.1 Bacteroidales bacterium
AAAGATGGCGAAACGGTTATTGATGTTGTTGAGAAAGATTTTAGTGAATTAACAGGTGAAGAGCAGTATAATGTATTTAATGATTTAGTTGAATCTAAATTAGAAGGACGTTTTGAATTGTCTGAAGATGAGGAGAAGGCTGTAAGCTTGCTACGTGAAAAGAAAACTACATTTGAAGATTATGTTAATGGTGTAGTTGATGTGGAGAGAGATAAAATTGAAAATCACTATCAATCACAATCGCAAGATTATGATTCGATGCCTAACGATGTTGTTCATACATTGTATCTAGAAGGTAAGTATCCTAACGAATCAGAAGAGTTTATTGCAGAAAAACAAAAGTTAGCTAAAAATATATCAGGTTATGATGAAAAAGTAACTAATATTCGTGAGTTGTTTAAAGAGCAACAGTCTTTAGAAGTAAAAAAAGAAGAAGATAAGAAGTCTAAAGAAAGAGAGAACGAGCTTGACGCTATGCGTAACAAGGTTGTAAAAAGCACTTACAAAACTCTTAATGCTATCGCAGGATGGGATATTACACGAGAGGATAAAGATAAAGCTTACGATGATATATTAAGCACAGATAAGAATGGAGTCTCTAAATTTCAGAAGGATGTTTTTGGAAAACCTGAAGAAATGGTAAAAGCATCTTATTTATATAGAAATAGTGAAAATCTTTTTAATAGATTAGAATCTTACTATAAAGGTGAGGTAGCTAAAGCTTTTAATGCAGGTAAAAAAGCTGCCATCAGTGGTTCTGATATAGATAAAGGTAGAGCTAGTTTTGTTGCTGACCCAACAAAAAAGAAAGAAACGAAAAGTGAAAACGAAAAAGATTACGAAAGTTTCTAGTCTAGTTTAATAATTTTTTAGTAGTATTAATTTATAAATTATAAGATATTATGAGAGCAGTTGAAAAGCAGGTTGTATTAGATAATAATAGCAACACAATAACAGAAAATCATCTTGGCCAATATTTAGCTAAAGATGTCCACAACATAGGTATGTGGGGGAGAAAATTCCGTAAGGATTTATCTATTATGGGAATTACCGAAGGTTTAGGAAATGTACATGCTAAGTCTACAAAAGGTTTAGATCAGTATACACAGATAAATAAGATGGCTATTCAATGGCAATTAGATGTTAACAATATACATAAAGTATATATCGTTGCTTCTTCATCTTTATCAGGAAATCCTGGAGCTCAAAGAGAAATATTTACAGTATATTTCGGAGAGAAGTATTTTAACTTTAGAGATGTTTTCGCTTTAGAAAATGGTACACAATTACGTATTGTTGCTATTCCTAAAAGAATGACATCTAATAAATGGGCTTACAAGTGTGTTCTTGTTAGTGATAATTTAGATAGAGAACTTGACACAAGTGCTTTAGCTGTTGGAAAATGGGCTATCTATAGAACTAACTACTTCCCTGAGTTATCAGAAAGAGGTTTTACTCATGCTTCGTTCAATACAGAAATTCATAGAAACTTTATATCTTTCCATAGACATTCGGATTCTATATCTCAACAAGCTAACGCTGTTAAGGAGAAATATTTAGAGGTTACTGAAGATGATGATGGAACATCAAAGAATGTTTATTATAAATATCTTCAGGCTGAAAAGAAAATTCTTGATCATTATTTAACGACAAGAGAAGGTCATGTTGTATTTGGAGAGTCGAACTTTGATTCTAATGGTGTTTGTTTAGACCAGGACGATTTAAATCAAGATTTACCTATGGGTGATGGTTTATTGGAGCAGGTTTATAAATTCGCTTCTCGTTCTAATTATGCAGTAATGGATATTGGAGCTATCAAAGCTTCTTTAAATTTAATGTCTGATAAATCTGATGAGCCAACAGGAAATACTTTTGTTGTTGTTGGAAATAAGAGATTATTTGATCAGATTAATGATGCTCTTTTAGAGTACTCACTTGTATCTACAACAAACCCTACATTCTTGTTCTCTGAAACAGGTAAGGATAATAAGGTTGAAGTTGGAGCTACATTCTCTACTTACGAGTATGGTGGAAATAAAATTGTTTTCATGGTTAACAAAGAGTTAACTCAGTCTCATCCAAACTACGGTTTTGGTGTAATGCTTGACATGGAGGAAGATATTCAAACAAACCGTCCTGCTATTCAATCTTTTACTTTAGAAGGTTCAGAATTACTAACAGGATTTGTGCCAGGTTTAGGTGGAAAGAACGGTAAGAGTTCAGGAATGATTGCTACAGGTAATACAGGAACAGAGTTCCATATTGCAGGTTATTCAGGAATTGTTGTTTTCAATCCTTACAGATCGCACGTATTCGAACAAAATCACGTTTAAAAATTTGTTTATTATATTCAAAAAGGAGTAGGGTCAATCTTACTCCTTTTTTTTATGTTATTTTTTTTATATCTTTGTTACTTATAAGATATGTAATTAAATTTAATTAAATGACAAGAGAAGAGAAAATCGCAAGGGTTGAACAGTATTCTGTTATTACCTTTAGGAACATTCATGGAAAAAGAGCTGGTGCCGAGATATTTGGTCCAACCGAGGATAGTAGAACGAAGAGATTTTTAGGAATCCCTAACTATACAAAGAAACAAGCTGAAGAAGCTACAGAGCATTTCCTTACAAAAACATCAACTGTTACATTGGAAGATGGTCATGAGATAAATATCAAAAGTGAAGATGGCGTTGATAAAGCGTATTGGGACATGCTTAAATGGAATCCTAAAATACAATTTTCATACAAGGAAGCTATAACAAATAAAGTTCCTTTTTATATTGAAGTTAAGGAACTTGAAAGTAAAGATGATAGTGATGGGCGAAGATTGGTTCATAAAGCTCA
>JAOZLS010000017.1:0-3105 GCA_029934705.1 Bacteroidales bacterium
TCAAAATTATCGGTGCAACGCACATCAACTATTGAATGTTTTAATTCTGGTAAAACTGGTGTTAATGATGGGTCTGAATATGTTAATTCTACAATATACTGATCTTCCTCTAAAGGTAATATAGAGTTTAAAAAACTTTTCATGATATTTGGATGTTCGCCAAATATTTTTTTAAATGTTAAATCGTTTTTTGGATCAAGATATTTCATTTTATTTATTTTAATACAAAGTTACGAAATTTTAACCAATATTCTGTCCTGCGTCTGCAAAATTCTAAAGTTTTCAATTAAAGCATTCTCCTAAATTGCAGTGAAATTAAAGACTAAATTTTATAAGAAATAGTTAAAATTAGTTTTTTTGATATAAATAAAGGCTACTCTTATGAGTAGCCTTTATTATTTATTATAGGAAAACTTGTGATTCTTTCGGGTTATAGCGATAAGCTTTTCTTATTTTAGAATTACAGAAGATATTTCCCAAGTACAACCATTACTTGAAGTACTTAAATATTTAAATGCAAAATGTACATCAGAATCTCCAGCATAAGCAGAAATGTCAATATCTCCAGAATTAACAAAATTCCAGTCATGACCATTAGGATTGGTGTATCCTGAAAGCTCTTCCCAAGTTCCGCTATCATTAGGGTTACTAACTCCATCGTAATCGTTACAGATTAATACTTTTGTGTTACTCCAACTAACTAAATAATTAAGAGTACTAACAAAACTTAATGAAGCAGTAGATGATTCGCTTAAATTTATAGAAGGGGAAATTAACCAATCTTCATTAGCATTATGGTTTGATCCATCATAACCAGACATTACAGCACAATCATAATCATTATGCCAAACTTGACTTCCTACAATACTATGTGGAGTAAAACCAGCAAGATTATCAGAGAAACTGTAAAATGAAAATCTGTTCATATCCATTTGAACTTCTTCAAGATTACGGATGTAAAATTGCTTGTCGGTTCTATATGGATTGTAAATAGCTATTAAATCTCCACTTCCTTGTGCTACTTGGTTATTTGCAAAATTAGCATAGCCACTAGTTCTAACAAGTCCTTGATATCCTTGAATGTCAGTAAAAGCAACTTCACTAGTTGTTTGATTTGATATGTCAGCATAAGTTCTTGTTAACTCATTCTCATTGAATTCACAATTTTCTATTTTTATTAATGTGTTAACATATTCACTTCGGTAAACCACTGTATATGTTGGCTCATCACCAATTATGTTTTCACAGTCAATGTCTAAAGATGCAATTGATACAACTTTAGGCTGAATTGGTAAACCACCATCAGATTTGAATAAATATTGGTCAATTAAAGGCTCTTCAATTCTTCCTACATCTCCTTCATAATCAACTCCTATTTTTACTACTCCTTCGTAATTACCTAAATATAGACCTTTACATTTTATGTAAACTAATTGTCCAATAGGAAATTTAGTGTGAAGACCAGTTTCGTTTAATTGAATTTCGATACCTGCTTGAGTTCCATCTTCTAAACTGTCTTGAATAATTATTGTTTTATAGAAGTTTCCAGACTCATCGTTTCCAATTACTGTTCCTTTTATTATTATATCTTCTTCTATAAGGTCTAATACCTCGCCTGTATATTCGGCTTTTAGGTCTCCAATAAACTTGTTTGCTTCAAAATCTACTGTATAAGTTGCAACTTCAACATCGTCAAAATCTTTATTTATACAACTAACAGCCGATAATAAAAAAACAAGCAAAATAAAGACACTTGTATTTAATTTAAAATTTTTCATTTGTATATTTTTAATTTTTTAAAAAGTATTAATTTAGTCATACGATGAATCTTTAATTAACTCACTAATATAATAATTTACAAGATCTTGCAAATTATTCATCGTATGACTTTTGGATTATTTTGAACAACGTTCTCCTTCCATATCAACATCATCTAACGATCTAATGTATAGTTGCTTATAGCTGCTATATACATTGTATATTGCTGTAATACTTCCGTTTCCTTTTGCTACTTTTGTATCAGCAAAATTTGAGAACTCAGAATTTCTAAGAATTACAGGTCTTCCATCACAATCTTCAATATTTCTATTTGCTCCTTCGTAATATCCAGAGGCAGCATGATAGTATGTTTTGCTTGTATCAGCAGCAGTAAATTGAACGTTTTCAAATTTTACTAATGTGTTTTGAAGCTCTGGGTTTAAATCGTTAATTCCAATAACTCTGGGTACTATTGGTAAACCTCCGTCACATTTATTAAGATAATAACTTATTAAACCTCCAGGGATATTCTCTACACTTTGGTTTGACATGAAACTTAATTGTATTGCATTTCTATAATTTTGAAGTACAAGTCCTTTACAAGGAATATAAATAAGTTGTCCTTGAGGATACTTCTTTTGTAAGTCGTAACCTTCAATAGGCATTGCCATTCCACCAGTACTGTCTTGAAAAACAATAGTTTTGTAGAAATTACCTTCTGTATCGTCAGAAATTACAGTTCCTTTTATTACATAATTTTCTGTAATTGTAGCAGTATCTCCATCTCCTAAATTATACAAATCTTTTAAATCCTTAATTGTAATCATTGTATAATCAGAATTTGTTTCAAAATCTACAGTATAAGTAGGTGCTGGCGGTGTCTCAAAATCTGTTTTTGTGCAACCAGCTAAATAAACAACAAATGTGCTTATTGCTATTAAAATTGCTATATATTTTATTTTATTCATTTTTAAAATTTTTAATTGTGAAATTATATATAAGTAGTCTTTTATTTTTTTTATCTACTTACTTGTAATTTGCTAGCTAAAAAGGGCTTTGCATTAGTACGTAAGCCTTGTTAAATAGGTCTTAGACCTAAAATCTGAAACTAGCATTTAAGAAATAACTTCTTCCGTAGCCATAAAAATATTTAGGAGCATATTTTTCAACATCTCTGTCTCTTTCGTCAAATCTTAATTGCTCGTAACCACCTGTTATTAAATCTTGATTATCAAGTATGTTTGAAACATTTAAACTTAAATTTATATAATATTTACGATTAATTCTCCATGATTTTCCTATAAATAAGTCTGCTGTGTAACCAGAAGGCAATTCTTCTTGAAAAAT
>JAOZLS010000017.1:3115-7241 GCA_029934705.1 Bacteroidales bacterium
ACAATGTCTTGATATTGTTGATCTTCAGGATCAAGAAATTCGATAGCTTCAGAAGTTCTTCTTACAGGGTTAAAAGATAAAAATCTATCTTGTAAATAATTAAAATTTACACCTGCGAACCAATATTTAGGACTTCTATATTTAACTCCTACAGAACCAACTGATTGTGGTGTACCACTTACAAGAAAGTTTTCGGCATAAACAGTTTCACCTTGAGCAAGAACTTCAGAACTATTATCAATACTTATGTCAACTGTTGGATTTGAATCCCAACGGTAATATCCTACAGAACCCGCAGCAGTAACAGTAATTGTACTGGTTACGGCAGCTTCAAGTCCTAATTCCATTCCTTGGTGAACTTTATCAATGCCTGTCATTGCATAATTTACAAATGCTCTGTAACCATCATGATAAAAACTTCTTATCCAAGATTGGTTTTCAAATTTTGTGTAAAATACATCAAAAGTTGCTTTTACTTTAGCTGTTCTTAAAACATAACCTGCATCTACAGAGTAAATCACTTCACTAGTTAAGTTTGAAATAAGTTGATCTCGAGTTCTAAGAGAAACATAAGCATCATTAAAGTTTGGAGCTTTAGTAATATAAGCTGCATTTGCTCTAAAATAATGTTTTCCTGAAAGTTTATAAACAACATTTGCTTTTGCACCATAGTCAATAAATGTAACAGTTTCCGAGTCTCCTAATGAGTTATTAGGGAATTTACCATTTTGCATATTTCCTGTTCTCCAAAAACCAGTATAAGCTCCTTGTGCCGCAAGTACAAAATCTATTTTATTATAATTAAATTTTGCTTGAGCCCATAACTCAGTATATCTTATGTTTGAGTTATAATCATATCCAAAAACATCCCCAACACCAACTACTCTGTTTGGAGTTCTTATGTCACTTTGTGCAACTTCTCCGCCACCTAAATCTCTTTCAGCATATTTGTCGATATCAACAATAAAATCGCCACCTAATAAATCGTCAACCAATTTATAACTATGACCTGTAAAGTGTCTGAAAACAAAACCTGAGTTTATTTTAATATTATCGTTAATTTCGTGACTTAAAACAGTATTAAAAACATATTGTTGTTCGTCGTTTCTTCTGTCTTCAATAATATATTCAGACTTTAAACCATCCTGTGTGTTTCCTTCAATACCATTTGCATCTTCAATAGTTGTAAAACCATTATAGTTTGTTTGGTAAAGTTGATTCCAATCTAGTTGACGTTCTCCGTTAGCAAATTCATCAGCTCTTACTTGAGCAGCAACAGGGTTTTCATCAAAATAACTTGGTAAATATCTGTAATAATCTGGTCTTGGATCCGATGCGTTATACCAGTTTAATGCAGTTGAACCATAAGTCCCAAACGAGTATGAAGCAGAAGTTTCAAGAGATGTTTTGTTATTAATAGTCCAATAATCAGTAAGAATAGCCATTGGCTTGTGATAATTCTTTATTCTCGAATTTCTTTTCTCTCCATCTTGCCATCCCCAGTATGGGTTGTAATAATTATTTCCAGTTAAATCATATACTTCTTGAGTAGAGCCACCTTGAGATGCTCTAGTTGTAGGAGCTCCAAAAGCAGTAAGATTAATACTGTGTTTATCGTTTAATTGTTTTTCAAGAGAAAGAAAATATGCATAAGCATCGTAATTAGTTCCTTCAACATAACCTTCTTCTGCCCAACGGTGTGAACCCGAAACAGTAACAGCCCAGCCATTTTCCATAAGTCCGGTTGCATGTGTAAACATTACTCTGTTTCTGTAACTTCTGTTAGTAGAAGCGTAAGAAACCTCAGTTCCAGGTCTGTAAGTTGAAGCTCTTGTGTTAATGTTAGTAACACCACCAATGTTTCCAAAAGAAAAATCAGAAACATCAAGTCCTTTATAAGTTTCTTTATTCCAAACAGCTCTGTTTAACCCGCCCCAATTGGACCAGCTAATTCTATCACTTGCTAAGTCGTTAACAATAATACCATTCATATAAACAGAAGATTGTCCTTGCGAGTAACCTCGAACTCTAAATCTTAGAGGTCCTAATGTATATCCTGCAATAGACATAAATGCGTCTCTAGAACCATGTAGTATTCCAGATACATTTTGTCCTCCTCCTTCATCATCAGAAATTTCGTCATCAGAAATTTCAACGATAATGTCGCCTTCTGTGGATTTCATTGCCACACTCCCCATGTCAACATCTTGCTTTGCAGAAACAGTTACTGTTAATGTTCCATAATCTTGAATTGAAAATTGAACATCATAATTGCCTCCAGGAACATTTGCTAAAATAAATTTTCCCTCACTATCTGTTTTTGTAGAAACACTTAAACTCTTTATTGCTACTTCAACGCCAGACAGAAAGTTTGTACCTCCTTGGTCGGTTACCTTTCCTGAAATTGTAACATTTTGAGCATTAACACTCAAGAATGCAAATAAAGGCAAGATAATACTTAATAGAATTCTTTTCATTTGCTATTATTTTTATTAATATAATATATCGATAATAATTTTAGTTGTATTTATGATAAGCACCTGTGTAAAATTAACTGTATATTTACTTATCCGCAAATTACTGACTGATAAAATTTTGCATGAGTGCGTAAGCAACAATAAATAGCACTTAGTGCTTATATAACTTTTAAATTGAAGATTAATACCGATTAATTTTCATTCAATTTTTTTTTTACTACTTTTGAAAACTTTTTGTCGAAAAAAGTCTTCAAAAATATGCAATAAAGTTTTACAAACCAATTTTAAATACAATGGAATTAAAAAAAAATACAAAAATACGCAGTTTAAACATGATTTCGATGTTTATGTTTTTCATGTTTTTATCGAGTTTAAGTTTTGCTCAAACAAAAGAATATAAAATTGCATCAGTAGCTTTTTATAATGTCGAAAATCTATTTGATACTATAAATAATACAGAGCTTTTAGGCTCAGATTTTACTCCAGACGGTCCTAAAGTGTGGAATACCGATAAATATTATAAAAAACTTAATAAAACAGCAAGTGTTATATCAAAATTAGGAGATAAGTATATAAAAGGAGGTCCTAGTGTTATAGGAATATCTGAAATTGAAAATATTACAGTTTTACAAGATCTTATAAACATGCCACAATTAAAAGACTCTAAATATAAAATAGTACATTACGACTCGCCAGACCGAAGAGGAATTGATGTTGCTTTATTATATAGAGAAGACTTTTTTACTGTAACAAGCAGTAGTGTGAAAAAATTTCATATTGAAGGTAATGATAAATTTGTATCAAGAGACCAATTACTTGTTACAGGTTTATTAGATGGAGAAGAAATTAGTTTCATCGTAAACCATTGGCCATCCAGAAGAGGAGGCGAAAAAAGAAGTTTGCCAGGTAGAGTTAGAGCAGCTGAAATGGCAAGAGAAGTTGTGGACTCATTACATAAAATTAATTCTGATGCAAAAATTATTATAATGGGTGATTTTAACGATAACCCTAGCGACCCAAGTATTTTCAAACATTTAGGAGCAAAAGGAGATAAAGATAAATTAAAAGAAGGAGAATTATTTAACCCAATGTATAATAAATTTAAAAAGGGATATGGTTCAAATGCATATCGTGATACATGGAGTCTTTTTGATAATTTAATTGTATCACAAGGTTTATTGGGTGATGATAAAATAAATTACAAATATTGGAAAGCAATAATTTATAACGAAAATTATCTTAAACAGAAAGAAGGTAAATATGAAGGCTACCCTTTAAGAACATTTTCGGGAGATACGTTTAAGAATGGTTATAGCGATCATTTTCCTGTTTATCTATATTTAATTAAAGAAAAATAAATAAGATATTTAAAAATTCATTTTTTTTTAATATCTTTGTAAACTATCAATTTTAAAAAAAGATAGTAATTATTAATTTAAAAAATAGAAATTATGAAGAAAATTTTATTTTCAGCAGTAGCTTTATTAATGGCTTTTAGTTCTTTTGCACAATTAGACTTAGAAGATTTTCAAACTGGAGAGTTGCCTGCAACTTGGATGACTGTTACTCCAACTTTTGATGGCCAAAGTGGGAACACTTTTATGTGGCACTTTAGCGATTATAACGGAGCTATAGTAATGAGGGCAAGT
>JAOZLS010000017.1:7251-23578 GCA_029934705.1 Bacteroidales bacterium
CTTCAACAAGTACGAATCATGCAACAGAACAATGGTTAATTACTCCATCATTTTCAAGTGTTGGTTTAACTGAAATGACTTTATCTTTTGATAATGATCGAGCAGATCATCCAGGAGCAGACGTACAAGTATTTGTTTCAATTGACTTTGATGGTGACAGTGCAAATTTTGCAACTGCAACATGGGATGAAATAACAGGTTTATCTTTATCTTCAGGAGGTTACGAAATTGTAAATAATGTTTCAGACTTAACTGCTTATGTTGAAAACGCTAGTGTATATGTTGCTTTTAAATATACTTCAACAAGCTCTGAAGGAGCTGTTTGGGATGTTGACAATGTAACTGTTGCTTCAGGAGTAAGTGTTCAAAACTTAACTTCAGGTGTTACAATTTACCCTAACCCTGTTTATAATACTTTAAATATTAAAAACGTTAACACTATTGCTAATGTTCAAATATTAAATGTTATTGGACAAGAAGTTATTAGTAACGCTTATAATGCAAAAAGTGTAAGTCTTAATACTGAAATTTTAGCAAATGGAGTTTATTTTGTTAAAGTAATTAATACTAACGGACAAACATCTGTTACAAAAATTGTTAAAAAGTAATTTTTAAACAATATTATTATATAAAAGACGTACATTTATTGTACGTCTTTTTTGTCAAAATAAAGCCTCCCTGAAAACTTTAAAAATATAAGAAAAGGGCATCCCCAAAAATCTTTTTCTTAAGGAATGAAAGTAACTTTTATAAATAATATCAAATTGATTTAATTCTATATTCATTCCTAAATAATTATAAAATAAATAACAAGCGAGAATACTTTTGCTTAAAAAATTCAATATAATGAAAAAAATACTTTTATCGTTATTAATTTCAATTTTAATAACACAAAGCTACACGCAAGCCCAAAAGGGATACTATGATGGAACTGAAGGATTAACAGGTTATGAACTCAAAACTGCTCTTTATAATATAATTAAAGGACATAATACTCACAGTTACGATGATTTATATGATGGGTATGAAACTACAGATGTTGATAATTATTACGAAAATGATGGAACTGTATTAGATATGTATTCTGAAAATCCAACAGGAGTAGATCCTTACAATTGGACTCACAATGCAGACCATTGTGGAAATTATTCTAATGAAGGAGATTGTTTTAACAGAGAACACCTTTTTCCTCAAGGATTTTTTAATAGTGCAAGTCCAATGGTGTCTGATATTCATTTTGTTGTGCCCTCAGACGGTAAAGTAAACGGCATGAGAAATAATTATCCTTTTGGTGAGGTTGGTTCTGCAAGTTGGACTTCCTTGAATGGAAGTAAAAGAGGTTCTTGCTCCTCGCCAGGCTACTCAGGAACTGTTTTTGAGCCTATTGATGAATTTAAGGGAGATATTGCAAGGATGATGCTATATTTTGTTACAAGATACCAAACTCAACTTTCGGGTTTTGACCCAAGTGATGGAAACAATCCATTAGATGGCTCTTCTACAAGAGGATATGAGCAATGGCACATAGATCTTTTATTAAAATGGCACGACCAAGACCCAGTTAGTCAACGTGAAATTGATAGAAATAATGCAGCTTATGGATATCAAAATAATAGAAACCCATATATTGACCATCCAGAGTGGGTTCATTGTGTTTGGGAAGGAATTTGTACAGATATGTTTTTTACATCAAGCCCTGTAACCGATATAGTTGTTGGTCATAATTATTCTTATGCCGTTGAATATACAGGTGAAGGTGCAACTCTTACTTGTGAAGAAAAACCATCGTGGTTAACTTTTAGTTCAAATACTTTAAGCGGAACACCTACTACTATAGGCGATTATGATGTATCGTTAAAATTAACTGATAGCGAAACTACATTATATCAAAATTATACAATATCAGTAAGTGCAGCAGGTTTTGTTACTATTATTGATGAAGATATGGAACCATGTCCTACAACAGGTTTTAGTACTTATAACGTAGCTTCTAATAAGGATTGGACTTGTGCTGATGGTTATTATTATATTAATGCTTATGAAGGAGATGTTGCTTCTAATGATTGGTTGCTACTTCCTTCAATAAATTTTAATACTTACGAAGATGTGGTTCTTTCATTTGATACATGGACACAGTATGAAGATACTGACGCTCCTAGATTGAAATTAAGATATTCTACAGATTACCCTGGTAGTGGAAATCCTGAATCATACACTTGGGCAAATCTTTCTTTTACTGCTCCAAGTGCCAACTCTCAAACATGGACAAGCTCTGGTAACGTGAATATGCCAAATCTTTCAAGTGATAATGTTTATATTGCATACAACTACACATCTTCCGGTACAGGAGGTGGCACTAGTACTGTGTGGCGAGTTGATAATATACTAATGAAAGGCTATAATGTTTCAAGCGTTAGTAATATTATTAATGAAGTAAGTTTATACCCTAACCCTGCAAATAATAGTATTACAATTGAAAATCTTATGCAAATTTCAAATATTTCAATATATAACACTTTAGGTCAAAAAGTTTATGAAGATAACTTTAGTAAAAACAAAATTATTATTGATATTTCAAATCTTAATAATGGTTTATATTTCCTAAAAACATCTGATATTAACGGTAAAACAAATGTTAATCGTTTTATAAAGAAATAGTATTCTTATTAATGTAAAAGGAGGTTAAGTTCTGAACTTAATCTCCTTTTATTATTTTTAATCCCTACTCATAATATCCATAAGCATTTGCGACATTAATATATGCACCGTCAAAATTAGTAGCAATAATCTTATTTATATATGAATTTTGTTTGCCAAAAATAATCTTTTTCCAGTCCTGCTCCCAGTATCTAACAGTATAATTACCTTTGTTATTTTCATTAAAATTCTCTATCCAGGAGGGGTGTTCTGTTTCCCAGTTATCTTGCCAATAATAAGCTGATTTATTAAGCTCGCCAATATTCAAATAGCATACAACAAGCCGTTTTGAACCATTGTTTTTTGTCTTAATTGAATTTATTTCGTTTTTAGTAAATTTTTCGTTATTAAAAAATAAGCTCATAATAATAAGGTCATAATTTGTTTTGTTTATCGAATTAATAAAATCTTTTTTTGATGTATATGGTTTGTAATTATTTATAGATACAAAATTTTTGCAGCTACCTAAATGCCAAATATCTGTGGTGTTTGTAGCATACTCTGTTAATAAATATGCCGGAATTGTATCTAAACTTTTACTTCTGTTAAAAGATATAAAACCATTTAAATTATTTTCTGTAAATGAATAGTTCATCTTTGTAGAGTCTGAACAGCAGTCTGTTACAAGAACTTTAATTCCATTATCTTTGGCTAAAAATAAATAGTCTAGCATATAGTTTTTTTCTCCAGTTGGAGTCTGTTTATTTTCTGATATATATCCAAAAAGTAAATTTTCACAGCCAATTCCATCAATTGCATTTGCATAGGTTTCATCAACAACATCTATATTACTTCCATCAATCGACAATAGTTCTTCTCCATTTTGCGAAATAATAATAAAATTAGATTTTAGATTTTTTGAATATTGGCTAATGTCTTGCACAAAGTTTCTCATTTCTTGCTTAAAGTCTAAACCATCTGGGATTGGCTCTTTTTCGCTACATGAAAATATTAAAAATATGCTAAGCGTAAATAGTAAGTAGAATTTTTTCATGAATCAGGGGTGTTTGTGAGTTTAAGTAAATATACTTAAATAGATTATGCGTAGATTATTTATTTAGATAAAACAGCATTATTATTTGACGAACAATCATGTTTGAGCATATTACTTACAGAATGTTTAAAAAAAGAGGTGTTTCACATCTTAAAATATTAGTTTATATATTTAATACAGATACTTCTTTTAAATTAATGTAATTATAAGTGATTAGAAATAAGTTGAATACGCGTTTGTGAATAATTTATCTAATGTTTAGTGTAAAAAAGACACTTAGAAATTTGTATGGTAAATATATTTGAATTATCTTTGTGTAAATTAAACACTAAGAGAAATGAAACAAGATTATTGCTACAAACACCCACGCCCTTCGGTTACAACTGATTGTGTTATTTTTGGTTACGATCAACTTCAATTAAAAGTTTTATTAATTGAAAGAGGAATTGAACCTTATAAAGGAAAATGGGCATTGCCTGGCGGATTTGTAAGAGAAGATGAAACAACAGAACAGGCTGCTGCAAGAGAACTAAGTGAAGAGACAGGATTAAAAAATATTTTTTTTGAACAACTTTATACTTTTAGCAATGTTGATAGAGACCCTCGAGGAAGAGTAATTACTGTAACATATTTTGCGTTAGTTAATATCGAAAATTTTAAGCCCGTTGCAGGTGATGATGCAAAAAATGCTAGGTGGTTTCCTGTAAAAGAAATTCCAAAATTAGCTTTTGACCACGAAATGATTTTTAGAAAAGCACTTTATAGATTGAAGAGCAAAATAAAATGGCAGCCAGTTGGAGTTGAGCTTTTACAAGATAAATTTACCCTAGGAGAATTGCAAAGTGTTTACGAAGCAATTTTAGAAATAAAACTTGATAAAAGAAATTTCAGAAAAAAAATACTTAAAACTGAAGTATTAATTCAGCTAGATGAAAAACAAAAAAATGTGGCACACAAAGCAGCATATTTGTACAAGTTTGATAAGAAGAAATACGAACAACTAGAGAATGATGGTTTTTACTTTGAAATTTAATTTGTGCCTGTCTATAATATAGACTTAAACCCTCAGGGTTTTAATGTTTACAAAAATATATAATCATAATTGTTTTGCGTATTAATTAACACAAACCCTGAGGGTTTATTTTAAAGTTCTCGCTTTATAGACAGACTCTAATTAGTAGAAAGTAAAAAAAGTAAAAAGTAAAATAAAAGCTATTTTTTTTAACAGAAAAATTATATAATCAATAATAACTTAAATAATAAAAACATGAAAACAAATGCACTATTAATTATCGACCCACAAAATGATTTTTGTAACCCTGGAGACGCAAATGGAACAGGAAAAGGCTCACTTTATGTAGATGGAGCTGAAAATGATATGGAAAGATTAGCCTTATGGCTGAAGAAGCACAGGCAAGCTGTTGATTACGTTGGAATTACTTTGGATTCGCATCAACCAAATGATATATCGCATCCTAATTTTTGGATGGATAAAAACGGTGATTTTCCCGCTCCTTTTTCTGTAATTACTGCTGTTAATGTCGAAAATGGAGAATGGACTCCACGTTTTGACCCCAAAAAGAGTTTAGACTATCTTAAAACATTAGAAAATCAAGGAGAATATCCACACGTAATTTGGCCAGTTCATTGTGTTATTGGTTCAACAGGAGCTGCAATATATCAGCCACTTATGGATTCAATAATTGAATGGACAGTGAATGGAAAATTTTATCAAACCGTTGCTAAAGGCACATTCCCTTTTACCGAACATTTTGGTGCTTTTAGAGCTCAAGTTCCAGATTCAAACCGACCAGAAACACAGTTAAATCAAGGTCTTATAAAAACGCTTGATAATTACAGAAATATTTATTTAGCAGGCGAAGCTAAATCGCATTGCGTTGCGAATAGTTTAAAACAGATTTTGGAAGAAGCTCCCGAGCTTGCCGATAAATTCATAGTCCTAACCGACGCAATGTCTAATGTAACTGGTTTTGAAACTCTTGCCGATCCAATTTACGAAAAAGCAGTAAAAATGGGCGTACGATTTTCAACTACAAAAGATGCTTTATTGTAAATAGAAACGAGATGTGTGATGTCAAAATAATAATTCCCCCTTTAAAAGGTGGGTAGGGGGATTCTTTTGCAATAATCCTGGCTAACAGGATGTCATAAAGCTCTTTAACATAACATTAATAAATAATATTTAAAAAATATAATCATGAAAAATTCAAACAATTTCGATTTTAACGATATAGATTTCAGCCTAGATTTCTCAAATTTTAATCCTGAAGAAGTAGAAACAGATGAGACCATAAACGCAGTGTTTATAGTGGATACATCGCCATCGGTTTCGACTTATGTAAAAGAATTAAATTATGCTTTTAATGATTTTACAGAAAGTATGCAAAAATCTCATATTGCCGATAAACTTTTTGTTTCTATTATAGAATTTAATAGAGACGTGAAGGTAATAAGCGGTTTTCAGCCAGTTGCAAATATTGCAAAAATGGATTTCTCAAAAAGAATTGGTGGTTATACTTCTTTATACGACGGAGTACACAAAGGGCTTCAGAATGCTCTGGATTACAGAAAAAATCTTGAAAACTCTGGAGTAGAAACAAAAACCTTGCTTTTTGTAATAACTGATGGTGAAGATAATAACTCGAAAAAAAGTCCTCGTTCAATAAAAAAGATTATTGATAAAATTAAGAAAGACGAAAAAAGTGCATTCTCTTTTACCTCGATACTTTTTGGTGTTGGCGACGATGCAACTTTTGAAAATGCACAAAAAGATATGGGTATCGAGCATCTTGCAAAAATAGGAATGTCGGGTAACCAAATGAAAAAAATGATTGGCTTTATTTCACAATCTATTTCATCTGTTTCAAACGGAAAACCTAATATGTCTCCTGTTTTTTAGGATTATCTAACAGTGTCCATAAAGTAGATTAAACCCTCAGGGTTTTTATGTTTGCAGAAATTTATAATCATAATTGTTTTGCGTATAAATTAGTTAACACAAACCCTAAGGGGTTAATTTTATCTGCTTTTACTTTAAGGATAGTTATTAATCAAGAATAATAAATTAAAATATAGAACTTTGGCAAAGTTTACTTAAAAATATTATCACTATGAAATTAATGTAATAACAATTTATGAACTGCAACTTTGCCAAAGTTTAACACATTATTATTATCATATTTATTGTATATCGTAATTAATTGATAAGCAGTAATTATAATTAAACAACTTTACAATGCAAATTCACGAATTTATAAAAATAGGAAGTAACCATAAAAACTTTTGCGAAGACTTTAGTTTGAATATTGAACTAGATGAAAACCAAATGATTTTTGGGGTATTTGATGGCTGTTCTTCAGGGAAAGACTCTCATTTTGCGTCAACATTAATAGCAAAAATTGTTAAAAATGTAGCTGTCGAAATATTTAATAAAGAAAAGGATAACGATTTTCTCTTAAAAATTATATATGAAACCGCTCTTCAATTAAAAAAAACTGTGAAAGCATTAAGTTTAGGTACAAATGAAATTCTTTCGACAATAATTTTGCTTTGGGTTGATAAAAAAGAAAATTTGGCTGAAATAATTGCAATTGGTGATGGTTTTATCTCTATTAATGGCAAAAATACAACGATTGAGCAAAATAATACTCCCAAATATTTAGCCTATTATTTGAATGAAATATATAATTATAAATCATTCAAGAAAGTAATAACTGAAAATTCTTTTCAAGTAAAAACGGATAATATTCAAGATATAACTATTTCAACAGATGGTATTTTGTCTTTTGATAATTTTGATGCACATTCTGAAAAAACATCAGTGATTGATTATTTAACTAAAGATTTATTTCTAATAAATAATAAAGCAATGCTTGGCAGAAAAGTTAATATTTTGAAAAATAAATATTCGCTTATAAATCAAGATGATTTAGGAATTATTAGAATTGTTAATATTTAAGACTGATTGATTTGTATGAAAATATATCTGACTGTCTTACAAAGCGAATGAGTAATTTACCTTGCAAAACCGAATATTTAGTACTTAATATGTTTATAATATTATAGCTTTTGCAAATAGAAAGATTAATTCCCCATTTTAAGGGGGTAAGGGGATTTTGAAGTATATTATAGAATTGATGTAGTTCGTAATTAACAGAAGAATTTATGGATTTTAAGGTTAAAAACACTAAATAATAAACTTTTAAAAACTAATAAAATGGCAACTTTAAAACTTCAAACAGCTAGCAATAAGGAATATGTAATTAAAGATTCCAACGAAATAAATAGTGGAGGAGAAGGGGTAATTTACTCGCTTGGCGAAGATAAAACATTGGTTGCAAAAATATATCATAAAGGGAAAAAAGTTATCAGCAAACAAAAATTTAATTATCTGCAAAAACTAGACAAAACATTGTTTATTACACCTAAAGAATTATTGACAAAGAACAATAAAACAGTAGGTTATACAATGCAACTTGTTAATAATAGCTATTTTCCAATTTCGGCATTATTTAATACCGCATATTGCAATAAAAATGGAATTTCGGCAAAAATAAAACTTGAAATTGCAAAAAAACTTAGTAAAGCAGTGGAGGTAGCACATAGTCAGCAAGTTATTGTTGGCGATTTAAATCAATTTAATATTTTAGTGAATAAAAAAGGCGATGTGAAATTAATTGACACCGATTCTTATCAAATTCCTAGCGAAGTACACACAGGAATTATGCTTGATGAAATTAGAGACTTTTATTATCAAGGAAAAATATCTGAGCAAAGTGATTTTTTTGCACTTGCAATAATTATTTTTTATATGTTTACATTTACTCATCCGTACAAAGGAATTCATAGTAAATATAAGGGAATTGAGAATAGAATGATAAATAAAATTTCTGTTTTAACTAACGATAATGATTTAAAAATACCAAAATGTTACCAAAGTATAAGCGATAAGACTTTATTAGCCGATTTTAAAAAAATATTTAATAATGGCGACCGATTTTTATTAAATTTAAGCAATGCTGAAGTTTCTAAAACAAAAAGTATTAAGCTTACAACTGTTGATATTTTTGAAGAAGAAAATTTAATAATTACAAAAATTGCAGAAAATTTAGAAATTATTAATGCCAATTTTCAAGCAAACTTGTCGTATATAGAAACAAATAACAATTTTATAATTTACGATACAAGCATAAAAGGGAAAGTTTTTAGAAAATTTGTAATTGAAAAACAAGAAAATGATAAATTATATTTAGGCTATAAAAATATAATATTAAATAGAAATAATAAGCTGAATATTGTAAAAAATGCAACAGAAATGATTGAAATTACCAATATTAATTTTGAACAGAATTCGTTAATACATAAATTTGAAAATATTCTTATATCAATAAAAAACAATCTTTTACATACAATTTATTTAGACGAAATAATTAATACTTCGATAAAAAATGAACGAACAGCAGTTTTAGAAAGAAGTTTTAGGACTCATACAGGTTTTTTACAAAATATTGGAGGACAAAAGAGAATACTCTACAATACAGGGCGCAATTTAGCATTGGTAAAGACTGATAAAAATATAAAAGAAATTAATCAAATTAATAATTGTGGTGTTATTAGTGAAATTGAAAATGATAAATTAAATTATAAGTTGTTCAAAATTAATGATTTAAAGATTGAGTATTCTAAAAATATAAATTCCTTTGGAAAAATTGCATATATCAAATCCGACTTAGAAAATGGGTTTATATTAAATGCCGAAGATAATTTGCTTGAAATATATAGAACTCAAGATTTTGCTAAAATTTCTGAAACAAAGTGTTCGGTAATTAATCAGCAAACCCAATTATTTTATACTAAAGCAGGAATTATTGCTGCAAATGAAAGTGAGGTTTATTTAATAAACCAGAAAATGTAGTTTTTAGTATTATAAAAGCACTTCAGTATAACTATTTTTGATTTATTAACTTTTCTATATAATGTTCAATTCTATTGATTAAATAAAGAGGTAAGTTAAGTAAAAAATATTCTTTCCCTTGAATTGTTTTAGCTTTATTAATACTTAATAATCCAGAATAAATTCTAATTGCAAATTTATGAGGCGATCTGTCAATATATTCATGCAACGAGCGTAAACGCCCACTTTTTCCAGTCTTTACTTCAATTGGTAGAACTATGTTCTTGTATTGATATATAAAATCTACTTCAGAATTTGTATCTTTTTTTTCTCGGGTCCAAAAATTTAATTTGTATAGTGGCGAGTCTTTAAGTGTTAAAAGTTCTTGACCTACAATGTGTTCAGTAACAATGCCTTCATGAACACCTGAAAGCTGTTTTGTTCCAAAAATATCTTGTTGAATTCCTGCTGAATAGTTTAAAAGCCCTGTGTCTAAAACTTGTAATCTAGGCGATTTTTTATAATTTGTATTTATTGGTAAATTAACATTTGTTACAGGGTAAACTAACTGTAAAAGCATAGCTTTTTCTAATGTTCTAAATGCCTCACCTATTTCACGTGAGCGATAATTTGAATTTCCAAAATGTTGAAATTTTATGCGTTGTCCTGCGTTTGAGAAAGACTTTTCTATTGTATGTCTTAAAACGTGAACCATTGTGTCATTTCGTGCATATTTCTCAGTATCATCTAAATACGAGATGATTAAGCTGTCGAAAATTTTATTTAACTCTGTTAAATCTTTATTTTGTCTGTATTTTTGGATAACTTCGGGCATTCCGCCAATTAAAGTATATCTGTAAAATAAAGACAATAATTTCTCATGTCCATATTCTGGAAACTCTTCTTTTTGTAATAATAGTTTACTTTGCTTTTCGTTCATTGCATCTAAAAATTCTACAAATGAAACAGGGTGCATTCTTAAGTATGTAACCCTTCCAACTGGGAAATTTATTTTTCTATTTATTAAAGTTTCTAGTAATGAACCCGCAGCTATCACATATATTTCTGGTGCGTCTTCGTAAAAATATCTTAGAAAAGCTACTGCCTTAGGAGAATTTTGTATTTCATCAATAAATAATAGTGTTTTCCCTTTTTTTTGAGACTTGTTTTTAATAAAGAAAATGGCTTCTAATAAAGTGTCAACAGAGAATTGCTTTTCAAATAATTCTAATTCTTTAGGTTTTTCAAGATTTAAGTATAAATAATTATCAAAATCTTCCGCAAAAATATCTACTACTGTTGTCTTGCCAACCTGCCTTGCACCTCTTAAAACTAAAGGTTTACGAGCAGGGTCTTGACCCCATTCAATAAGTTGTGTTAATACGTTTCTTCTAAATGACATAGTTTGAGGATTAGTTATTATGATACAAAAATACACTTATTTTTATGTTTTTTGTAACAAAACGACATCTATTTATTATATTTTGTAACAAAGCGATATCTAAATCGAATAGTTTTCGTAACAAAGCGACACATAAATTTATAACTATTGTAACAAAGTGATATATAAATTCATGTTTCTTGTAACAAAGCGATACATGATTTTCATGATTCTTGTAACAAAGCGATACATAAATTTGGCGGTTTTTGTAACAAAGCGATACTTAAATTATACAAATCATGTTATAAATCGAACTAAAAGTGAGATAATATTCATTTATTATTAAACATTTGAATATAGTTTTAAAATAAAAATCATAAATTAGCTAACTAAATAACTAATTTTTGAAAAATGCCTAAAATAAAAAAGTTTGGGACGTTTGGAGGTGTGTTTACTCCTTCAATATTAACAATTCTTGGAGTAATAATGTACCTTCGCTTTCCCATGATAATAGGGCAAAGCGGACTGTGGGTAACTATAGGAATTATTCTTGTTGCCCATTTAATTTCGGTAACAACAGGTCTTAGCGTAGCATCAATAGCAACCGATAAAAAAGTGAAAACTGGCGGAACTTATTATATGATTTCTCGAAGTTTAGGTTTACCAATTGGCGGAACTCTAGGTTTAGCCCTTTTTGCTGGACTCTCGTTTAGTGTAAGTCTCTACCTTATTGGTTTTGCCGAAAGTTTTTTAAATTATTTTAATTTTGAAGTAACAAAAAATTCCATAAGACTTGCCGGAACATCAATATTAGTTCTTGTAACCATTATTACCTTTATAAGTACCTCGCTTGCAATTAAATCGCAATATATTATAATGGGAGCTATTGCATTGTCGCTTTTGTCAATAGTTTTTGGATTTAGCAGTCATGAATTTAAACCAGCAGCTCCACAACTAAAACCATTATCGGATGCTGCACCGTTTATGCTTTTGTTTGGTATCTTTTTCCCCGCAGTAACTGGTTTTGAGGCAGGTGTTTCTATGTCGGGCGATTTAAAAGACCCGAAAAAATCCTTACCCATTGGTGCAATTGCCGCAATAGCAGTTGGTTTTATTGTTTATATTTTACTCGCAATATTTTTTACTTACACAGTAAATTCAAACGAATTAGCTAACAATCCTAATATTTTATTTGAAATTTCGTTATTTCCAGAACTCGTAATTGCTGGAATTTGGGGAGCAACTTTATCGTCGGCTTTGGGAAGTATTTTGGGAGCTCCACGTATTTTGCAAGCCACAGCAATGGATAAAATTACTCCAAAAATATTTGCAAAAGGTTATGGAGCAGGAAACGAACCTCGGAACGCACTCCTTTTAACTTTTGTTATTGCTGAAGCTGGTATTTTAATTGGCGATTTAGATATTATTGCTCGTATAGTTTCAATGTTTTTTATTACCACTTATGCCTTTTTAAATTTAGCAAGTTTTATTGAAAGTTGGGCAAGTTCCGATTTTCAGCCTTCATTTAAAATACCAAAATTTTTCAGTCTTTTAGGAGCTGTAGCAAGTTTAATTGTTATGATTTTACTCGATTTTGTAGCTCTTGCAGGTGCTGTTATGGTTTTAGCCTTACTGTTTTTCTATTTAAAAAGGAAAGAGCTAATTTTAGATACTGGCGATGCTTGGAGTAGCTTTTCGGCTCGTTTGGTAAAAAATAATTTAAGCAAATTAACTAAAGATGGTTTAAATATTCGTAATTGGCGACCAAATATTCTTTTGTTCTCAAAAAATAATATCGAAAATGAAAACAAAAGCAATTTTGCACAAGTCCTTACCGGAAATTTTGGAATATATAGTCAAATAGATATTCAAATAAAATCTGATAAAATACTAAGTCCTATTCCTATAAATATTCCCAGAACAAAGGGACTTGCAAATTTTAAAAAAGCATTTAAAGCAAACAACTTTATAAAAGCTGTAAGTGATATATCAATGATTTATGGTTTTCCTGGGATTGAACCAAATACCGTTTTTCTCGATATAGTAGAAGACGACAAACTGCCAGAATTACTTTATTCTTTTCAAAATAATGGGCTAAATACAATACTTTTTAACCCAAATTTCAATATTTCTAAAACTAATACTATCGATTTTTGGTGGCAAGGAAAAGGATCATATCTTGCTTTTGCATTGAGCTTGTATAGACAGTTGCAGCAAAGCTCAGTATGGCGAGGCTCGTTGTTGCGAGTAATTCATATAAACGACAATTGTAATTCTGCCGAAACTCTTCACCAAACATTCACCGAAATAATTAATAATTTTAGAGTTCAGGCAGAATTTAAAATTATTGATAATTGTATTGAAAAAAATGATAATATAGAAATAATTAATGCAGAATCGAAAAATACTGATTTTACAATTCTTGGAATATCCGAAAAGTTTTTTGTAAAAGAAAAGTTTAAAGAGAATTTTGAAAAATCATTCTTTTTAAGAAATAATTCAGCCATTTATTTTCAAGCTTCAAACAAATTTGAAAGTTTAGCTCCTAATTTATTCGATAAATTAGATTATTCAGAAAAAATTGAAAAAACAGAAAAAATTGAATTTACTGGAGTTGAAAATTCAATATTAAATGGAGTTTTATTTAAAGTTTATAATAAATTTTATAATATTTTAAATGAGTTCGAAGCAAAATATAACGATAAAAGCAAAGCAATATTTACTAATTTAGTTGAAAATTATAAAAGCATTTCATCCAATACAATTAACGAAATTATTAAAGCCAAAAATTCTAACGAAAGTGTAAAATTAAACTCAAGAATAAGTAAAATTCAATCGTCTTATCTATTTCAAATAAAAAAGATTATTGAAAATACTAATAAGAACTATTTATCTGAAGAATTTAAGGTTTGCAATACACAGGTAAATAAATATTTGCAAAATTCTGGATTGCTTCCTGAGCATTTGCCTAAAAAACTTACAATCCAAAAAAAGAAGTCTATTTTTTTGAAAGAGAGCGTTAGATATTATGCAAACTATAAAACAGATATTTTAATAGAGGAATATTTGAATAAATATAGCATAAAAATAGCTAAAATATTTTCGCAACTTATTGATACAATTACAAATCTGAATGGCGATATTAATAGGTTATTAAAGCAAACCGATGTTGATTTAGAATTGTTAAAAAAGGAAATAAGCTCAAAATTTAGTGATATTGAAAGATTATTAACTGAAAAAGATTTTGAACATATTTACTCTAAATTTGCCGAGAATTTTAATGAACTAGCTTATATTATTCAGTTTGCAGGGCGAAAAGAACTGAAATTGATTACAAAAATTAAGAAAGAGCAGATTCATATTTCTGATATTATTAAAGATAAAGCAATTAGTAGATATTCTTCGTTAATAAAAATAAATAATTCTTCGTTGGCAGAGGTTCACACATTATTTACAAAAAATAGGTTAGAAAAAAATAATAAGGAACTTGTCTCTTTTATAAAAGCTACTATATCCGAGAAAATTACTGTTAAAACAGATAAGATTTTATTAGAAATCGAAAAAAAAGAACCTATTGATTCATCATTTATCAAATTTGATAATTTATCGGGAAATTTTATTGATTATTTTATTAATTCGTATAATAATTTTAGACAATACTTACAATCATTACCTGATGAAATTGTTTTAAAAGACATATACTCTGACGATAAAAGTGACGAAAAAACAATTGAATATCGAAAGATTGTTACAAATAAATTAGAAGATTCTTTTTTTGATACTGCACACAAACTTATTTTGGATTTAGAACAGAACGTTAGCAAAAATATATTTAGTTTACAAGACACTATAAGATTATATAATTTTAATATTTCTAATGCCGATAGTTATTCCGATGATCTTATTGATGAAGAAACTATAATTATTGAAACTGTTGATAAATTGAAAAAAGCATTGCCTAATTCTATTTCAAAATTTAAGACTTTCAAACAAAATATAGAAATAATAATAACTGATACTTTTGATTTACTTCATGTTTACTCTCTTTTAAAAGAAACAAAATCGAGGCAAGTAAAAAAAGGAAAGTTTAAATCTACTAAAATTTATAAGAGTGTTAATACTCTTAAAAACAATATTGTAAATGGGAGCTCAAAATTAATTGAAAATATTATTTATAGGCAAAGTGATGGAATCATTTTTGCTGAAAAATTTATTTCTCAAGAAGAAAAAACAAATATTGTATATAAAATTTCAGAAGAAATAGAAAAATTACAAGTAAATCAAGAAATAAATTCTAAACTACCAGTATCTTATTTAAACTTATTTAGTGCTAAATATACAATAAATAACGATTTAAGAATTGAAAGAACAAGTGAACTAAAAAAAGCAAAAAGTACTGTTAGTAAGCATTTTAGAGGCGAAAATCCTGCATTGTTAATAATAGGTAATCCACAGTCGGGAAAAACTGATTTGGCAAATAATATTGCATATAATTATTTCTCAAGAGCAAACACAGTTAATATTGATGCCAAAAGATATGATAATATTGATATAAATAACATTAAGACTGCCATAAAAAGAGCATTTGGGAACAATGCCGACCCAAAAGCAATTTTAGAAAATATTCCTGAAAATAAAATAATTATTTTTGATAATGCAGAGCTTTGGTGGCAACGTGCAAATAACGGCTTTGTTAATTTAAATTATATATTTAATCTTATAGAAACATTTAGTAACAGACATTTTTTTGTAATTATTTTTAATAGTCATTCCTATAAATTTTTGCAAAAATATAGGCAACTCGACGATTATTTTAGTCAAATAATAAAGTGTAAACCAGTAGGAGCAGAGCGAATTAAGCAAGCAATTATGCTAAGGCATAGAGCTGGAGGACTTACGTATTCGCATAAAGGTAGAAAAACTGAGTATTTAGCAAGATTAACAAAAGCATCGTTTTTTAATAATATTTTTAATCATACGCAAGGAAATATTGGCGAATCGTTAAATGTATGGAAAAGCTCAATTAAAACATTTAAAAACAATAATATTGAAATAATTAATGTTTCCGCTTTTAATAGTTCAGTTTTTGATTTACTCGACAATAATAAAATTACAATTATTGTACAAATATGTCTTCATAAAAAACTTAAAATTAAGAATTTAGAGCAGGCTTTTAATTTGGATATTACACAGTTTTATACCGATGTAGATGTTTTAAAACGTAGCTTAGTTGTAATTCAAGAAAACGATGATTTATTTGTAAATAAAGTTATAGAAAATCATTTAATAAAATACTTATCAAATAAAAAACTTTTGTAATGTTATATCTAAAATTCATATT
>JAOZLS010000017.1:23678-26306 GCA_029934705.1 Bacteroidales bacterium
GAATATCAATTAAAAAAAGGAATTACATTAAGTACTAATAAATTTTCGGGAGTTATAACACGAACTGGCTATCTTAATATTGAACTTTTAAATGCCGAGCATGAAATAATAAAAGTACCTTATTCAAAAATTAATGGTGAAATTCTTAAAATGCCCGACCCTGGTGAAGATTTAAAACGTTTTGCATTTGAAATTAAATTAAAGAATAATATTAGCATGGAAAATACCAAGTTGCTGTTAATTACAAATTTATTAAATTCGCCATGGACAGCCGCAGGTAAAACACCAGAAGTAGTTTTTTTGAATGAAAAAGATGATTATATTACATTTAAAATATATGTATTCACCGTAAATAAAGACTTTGCCTTAAAAATTGAAAAATTTGTTAAACAAGATGAAAAAGTAAAACGCTTTGGATTAATTTAGTTTGTATAGCTACTGAATCCTTAGTCTTGCATGACTTTGTAATATATTAGAAGCTATGCAAAATTATTACAATCTATTTTTCGGTTATTTTAGTGGTAAAATCATTAAAAAAACGTTATTTTTATATTTTAATAGTAATAATATTAAGATCTTTAGTTTTTTTAATAAATTGTAGTGCTTAAACAAACAAAAACTGATAAATATGGAAAATGATTTTAAAAAAAAGATGCAAGAAATTGCCAAATTAAAATTGCAAAAAGAGCAAAATGTTATTGACTCAAAACAACTGCTAAAAGAGAAAGAAGAAAAAGAAAATAAAAGTAAAAAAATGTTTAACGTGTTAACTAAAAGCACTATCATTCCTACAACTGAGGAATTAAATCAAATATTCAAAGAAACTGGTAATAAATTTTTGTTCTTCTCTAACGACAAAGCATCATCTGAAAAAGATCAAGCTAGGAGTTTCTGTCAAGTTTTTTATTACCAAAAAGGACGAGAACAAAATAAGGTAGGGCTTAATACTGCTTCTATACTTTTCGAATGCTTGCCAGAACAGGAACTAGTACAAATTCTTTCTAATCCAAACTTACATTCGGCTCCGTTAAAAGAACTTGAAACTATAAAACTTAGCGGATTTAATAAGGCGAAAATAGAAAGTTATATTGCCGATTTTGTTTCTAATGTTACAAATTAATAGACTGTTATGTATAAAATACTATCAATAGACGGAGGAGGATTAAGAGGAATTGTCCCAGTCCAAATTTTAAAACATATTGAAACAATTACAAATAAAAATATTATCGATTGTTTTGATTTATTTGCAGGAACTTCTACCGGTGGGCTTATAACATCAGGTTTAACAGTAAAATCTAAAGATGGTTTCTCGCCAAAACATTCGGTTGATGATATAGAACAGGTTTACCTTAAAGAAGGGAAAAATATTTTCCCAATTAAAAACGAACTCCACCAGTGGTATAGAAATAAAGTATGGTCTTATCTTCGTAAACCGCAATTCAAAGCTGATGGCTTACATGCGATTTTAGAAAACCTGCTTTTAGACGAAAATAAAAATCCGCTTAAAATCAGCGATTGCTTAAAGCCAATTTTTATTCCTACTTATGATTTAGTAACAAATTCGCCTTTGCTTTTTAAAGGAAGATATGCTTTTCATAATTCCGATTATGATGCAAATTTAATTGATGTTTGTAGAGCTACCTCTGCAGGTCCAACTTATTTACCGACATATTCTTTCAATTATAAACATAAATTTGGAAAATTAAAAACAAGTAAAGTTGCAACAATTGATGGTGGTGTATATATGAATAATCCTTCAATGGGGGCATTGGTAGAAATTTTAAAACATAGAGAAGACGACTTTTATAATTATCCACATTTAAAAAACGAAGATATTTTTCTTCTGTCAATTGGAACAGGAGATTATACAAATGACATATCACATCAATCAGCGAATTGGGGGAAACTCGAATGGATTAAACCAACCATAGATATTATGATGTTAGGTAATAATCAGGCAGTTGACTATCAAATGAAAGAGGCATTGAGCTTTTCAACTACTGGCAGAATAAATTATTTGCGAATTAATGTAAATATTGAAGAAGAAAAATTTGCCGATATGGCTAATTCAGATACTCAAACACTAGAATATTTACAAGAAAGAGTGAAAAAAGATTATTTAAACAATGCAACATTACAAAATGAATTGAGTAAATTTATTCACGATGCTGGGCTTTAGAAACTAATAGTCATCGTATCACTTTCTTAATTAAAGCACTGATAAATTCATTTAATTAGCTGTTTATCAGTATAGTGATGCGATGACTAGCGGGTTTTTTGCCTATTTCAGGTGTTTTCACCTGAAATCCATTTAGCAAATAGCTTTTTAGTTGAAAAAAATACCGTTCCACGTTTTAGCATGGCACGGCTACGTTTCACCGAAGCTTCCGGTTGCTCATTGCTTTTTGTAACCGAGTTTTATTAAAGTGAAAACATTAATCGAAGCCTTCGGTTTTAGGAATTATTATTTAACTTCAGGCAAACGTCCTGGTGACCATGGCGACGTAACACCAGACATCTTTTTTTCTATTTCATCAACCTTTAAAACTAAAGCTTTCGTTTTTTGTATTTGAAGTTTTAAACCAGTGCGTGCGATTTCCAAATTATTTATCATAGTTTGGGTTGGCT
>JAOZLS010000152.1 GCA_029934705.1 Bacteroidales bacterium
ATTGAAAAAATATAAATATGAAGTTTGAACAATATAATATTTCGCCAAAAATAAAAAAAAGTTTAGCCGAAGCAGGTTTTAGAAGACCTACTGATATTCAGTTTAAAGCAATTCCGCATATTATGGATGGTGAAGATGTTTTAGCAATTGCACAAACAGGAACTGGAAAAACCGCAGCTTTTGTAATACCAGTGTTAAATGCAATTCTTGAAAATACTTTTAGAAGTGGCTTAAAATGCCTTGTAATGGTTCCTACAAGGGAGTTGGCATTGCAAATTACCGAGGTTTTTAAGGGTATTGCCAAATACACCGACTTAAAAATAATGTCATTAATGGGTGGTGTTGAGCAAGATTCGCAAATTGATAATTTAAAGCAACATCAGGATGTTTTAGTAAGCACGCCTGGGCGAATGTTCGATATGCTGAACCAAGGTTATTTAGATTTAACCGATGTTGATACTTTAATATTAGATGAAGCTGATGTAATGCTTGATTTAGGTTTTTATAATGATATACAGGGAGTTATAACTCATTTGAAAAGAACAAGGCAAACACTATTCTTTTCTGCAACAATTGATAAGAAGATAAAAACACTTGCTTATTCTATTGTAAATAAGCCTGTAAGAATTCAAATTTCGCCCAAAGATCCTGTTTCAAAAAATGTACATCATGCAGTAACATATATAAAACAAGACGATAAACGTTTTTTTCTTGAACGTGTTGTTAAAGAGAATCCTGATAGTAAAATTTTGGTTTTTGTAAGAACAAAAGTTCGAGCCGAGAGGGTATTAAAAGCTATGGGGCGAGTTAATATTATAGCCCAAACAATACATGGTGGCAAGGAACAATCCGATAGAGAAGATGCTCTTAATAATTTTAGAAAAGGCATTATAAAAATGTTAATTGCTACCGATGTTAGTGCTAGAGGTATTGATATTGATAATGTTGAATTTGTTATTAATTATGATTTGCCCGATAAAAGCGAAAATTATGTGCATAGGGTAGGGCGAACAGGTAGAGGAAATAATAAAGGTAAGGCAATATCGTTTTGTAGTGAAGAAGAAAAACCAGTTTTATTTGAAATAGAATCTTTTTTGGATAATAGAATTGAAGTGCTTGAAATATCAAAAGGTGATTATATTCAAACAATAGAATTTTCGGATATTGAAAATGAAACCGACTGGAAATCGCTTATTAAGGAGGATGATAAATTTAATGCAGAGAAAAAGATAAATAAGAAAAAACTTGTTCAGGAGAGAAAAAAGAAAAAAACAAGAGATAAACTCAAAAAGAAAAAAACAGATAAAAATAAAGGGAAGAGAAAAGGTTAATTTAATATTTTTTTGACGTTTTTTTTTGACGTTTTGAAGTCCTATCGGAAGTTCAAAAGTCGGGTGAGACTCGACTTCAAAACGTCCGATAGGACTTTTGAACGTCATTAAATAATAAGGTTATCTTTCCAAAGTAACTCAAGAGATAAATTATAGTCCGATGCAAAAGTTATAATACGAATGTCGTTAATATCATATTCGTAATTATAGTCTTTTTCAACTGTGCCGTCAGCATTTATCATGTTTATAACAAGCTTGTTACCTATAACTTTATTTACTTTCCCATAAACTAATTCATCTTCGTCGTCATCTTGAAACTCAAATATGCCGTAGCTTTTTTCAATCCATTGTAAAAGTCCAATAGTATTAGAAAACTCAAAATTATTCGGTAAATCAGCCTCAATACCTTTCAATTTAAGAACTTTTTCTATTTGTTTTTCTTCGTCAGTATTTAATCTCTCTTCTATTAAATCTTTTTTGTAAAGTCTGTAGCCGTCAACAAGATAGTCTGTTGGTATGTGTTTTACAAGAACCCATTCGGTATTTTCAGCAATTAAAAGTCCTTGTTCGGCTTCGTCCCAGTTTGTTAAAATAAATTTTTCAACTTTAATTTTTGTGTTGTTCATCTTATGTTTTTTTAGATTTTTATTTCGTTTTTATTTCTTTACATTTTCAGACGTTTTGAAGTCCTATCGGACGTTCAAAAGTTGAGTGTGCTTTGACTTCAAAACGTCCATAGGACTTTTGAACGTCATTTTTTATTCCAATAGCAAGTTTTCAATATCAGAAATATCATCTTCTTTTTTATGTAGAAATTTAAAATTTGCCATATTGTCGAAGTAGCCTAAAACAGTTTCTCTTGAAAGTTTAGTTGGCTTTATGCTAACTAAACTTAAATATGAAGTCCAGGGGTATTCGATAATATCTTCGCATATTCTGTGTTTTACAGGATTGTTGTGTACATATAATATTAATCGTTTTAGATATATTTCGGATTCAATTACAATACGTTTAAATTTATATTCAAACAAACTACCAGTTCTGTTATATTTTTTGTTGAAACCTTTTGCATAAGCATTTAATAAGTGTTGAAACATTTTTGTTGGTACAGGTTTGATTTTGAAATTATTATCTCCAACATTAAAATATTTGTTGAGCTTTTGGTTATGATTTCTATTTGGAAAATATGTTTTCCATTTTTTTTCTAAATTATCTGTTTTGCTGTTCCTACTATCTAAAAAGCCAATTTCGTTTTCATTTTTTATTCTTATAATAATATGAAAATGATTGCCCATAAGTGCATAAGCATATATTTCGGCTATTGGAGTGATGTATATATCTGTAAGTTCTAAAAAATGTAAATAATCTTCTTTGTTACGGAATATTTTTTGAGAATTTATTCCTCTGTTGTAGATATGATAATATTTACCGTATTCTAGCATTTTTGAAACTTTTTTGTTTTATGATTATGATATTTTGTTTTGTTTGATGACGTTTTTAAGTCCTATGGACGTTCAAAAGTCGGGTTAAGCTTGACTTTAAAACGTCCGATAGGACTTTTGAACGTCATAAAAAGAAAGAACTAAGTTTTAAGCTTTTTCTTTTTAGCAGCAGGGAATAAAATATTATTAAGAATTAAACGATAACCAGGTGAATTTGGATGAAGACTTAAATCTGTTTTTGGGTCGCCTACATAATGGCGGTAGTCTTCGGGGTCGTGTCCTCCATAAAAAGTCCAAGTTCCTTTTCCGAATTCTCCATGAATGTATCTAGCTTCATTTGCCGATTTTAGTTCGCCCATTATTAATACATTAGATTTAATAAGGTCTTTGTCAAAAGCAGTTGTTTGCCCCATAAAACCCTTAATTATTTTAGTGTGATTTTGGCAAAGCATAGTTGGAACAGGATCCCATTTTGCCGAAAAATCAAATAATGTAAAATAATCTTGTTCTTTTGGAACTTTTCTTTTTCTTGTTACATCTATATCAGAAAACTCGTATTCATAAGGGTTTTGGCTTAGTTTGAAGTTTTTAAAAGCAAAGGTTTTTGTAAAATCAATTTTATTGTAAAAGCCAGCTTCCGCAGGGTCGCCATCAAACATTGGCTCACAAATATCTGTTTTGCTAGCAGCCATTGCTATGTCGTAAGAATCTGTTGCTGAACACATTGCGAAAAGAAATCCTCCGCTAAATACATATTCGTTAATTCGCTGTGCTACAAATAGTTTCAGTTTTGACACTTTAGAAAACCCCAATGATGCAGCTGACTCTTCAGCTTTACGTTGTTGTTCTCTGTACCATGTAGCATTTTTGTATGCACCATAAAATTTGCCGTATTGCCCTGTAAAATCTTCATGATGAAGGTGTAGCCAGTCGTATTTAGAAAGTTCGCCAGCAACAATTTCTTTATCATAAATTCTTGTGTATGGAATTTCGGCATAAGTTAAAACCATTGTAACAGCATCGTCCCAAGGTTGATTTCCATCTGGGGCATATACTGCAATTCGTGGTGCTTTTTCTAATTTTACTTTATCCATATTTACCTCGGGTAAAGCAATTTTATTAAATATTAATGATAATTCAGCATCGCTAATAACCTCATAAGAAACACCTCTTATTATACATTCGTTTTCAATATCTTTATTGTAAGCCATACTAAAACTGCCACCTCTGTAATTTAAAAGCCAATTAGCCTCTATTCCATTTTGAATAATCCAATAAGTTATACCATAGGCTTTTAAGTGGTCTCGCTGGTTATTATCCATGGGAATTAGTATGCTTGAAGCGAATGAATTTACAACAAAAAATATTGAAATAATAGATAATATAAGGTTTTTCATAATTATTTAATTTTAAGAGTAATTATTTTGTATTTGAACGAAAATTAATTAATCTCTAAATCAAGTAAAGGAGACTTGTTCAGATTTTAAAAGTCCCCTTTAGGGGATTTATGGGTTTTGTCTTAAACGAAAAAGAATATAGTTAATGTTGTTTTCACTTTGTTAATTAGAACGGTGCATCAGTATCAAAATTACTATTTCCAAAATCATCAAAAGAATCATTTTGTACTTTATTAGCTTCACTTCCTCCTTCGCCATTAATACTAGATGAGATAGTTACAGTTCCATCGCCAGTATGTAATGAGTCGATTCCGTATTCTTCAAAACGAGCAAATTCTTCTCTAAATCGAAGTTTAACATCGGTAACAGCACCATTACGGTGTTTGGCTATTATTAGCTCTGCTTGTCCTTTTGTTGAGTTACCGTCAGCATCTTCTAACATACCCATTTTTTCGGGTCTGTGAATAAACATTACAATATCGGCATCCTGCTCAATAGCACCAGATTCACGAAGGTCGGAAAGTTGTGGTCTTTTATCTCCCGAACGCATTTCAACCGAACGGTTTAGCTGCGATAAAGCAATAATTGGAACATTTAATTCTTTAGCAATTGCTTTTAATCCACGAGAAATCATACTTACTTCCTGCTCTCTGTTACCTCTTGTTTCTGGAGGTCCTGTCATAAGCTGAAGGTAGTCAATAATAACAATGTCAAGTTTGTCTTGAGCTCTTAGCTTTCGACATTTGGAGCGTAGTTCAAATAAACTAATTGCAGGTGTATCGTCAATAAAAATTTGGGCTTTTGAAAGTCCTTCTATTTTATGATATAATATTTCCCATTCATAGTCTTCTAATTTTCCGTTTCTAATTTTATCACTACCTAGTTCTGTTTCAGAAGAAATAAGTCTATTAACAAGTTGTACTGCAGACATCTCTAGTGAGAAAAATGCTACAGCTTGATCATGATTAACAGCCATATTACGGGACATTGACAATACAAATGCAGTTTTACCCATTGATGGACGTGCTGCTAAAATCACCATATCGGAACGTTGCCAACCCGAGGTTATTCTATCTAAATCGGAAAATCCAGAGGGAACACCACTTAAACCATCGGTTCTTTTTGCTGCCTCTTCCATCAATTCGATGGCATCTTTTATTACATCGCCAATAAATTCAGTTTCTTTTTTTATACTTCCAAGTGCAAGATTAAACACCTCTTGTTGTGAATATTCAAGTAAATCATTTACATCTTCGGTAGGATTAAATGCTCTGGTTTGAATTTCGGATGAAACTCTAATAAGTTCTCTTTGTAAGTATTTTTCGGCAATTAATTTTGCATGATATTCAATATGTGCAGCAGAACCTACTCTTTGTGACAAACCAACAACAAAATGAGCTCCCCCTACATCTTCTAAATCTCCATTTTTTGCTAGTCGCTGAATAACTGTCTGGTAATCAATAGGTTCATGGTTTACCGATAGGTCGTAAATTGCTTTAAAAACTTTTTGGTGAGCTGTGTTATAAAAACTTTCAGCCTTCAAAATATCCATTACAACAACGTCCTTGCCCTTTTCAAGCATTAACCCTCCAAGTACATCTTTTTCTATATCAGTAACTTGAGGAGGTAGCTTACCGTATTGTTCAGCTACATCATAAGCTGCTTTTTTTTTGTATTGTTTTTTTTGTGTCATTTTAATTGAGGGGGTATTTATATTGGTCAAGTGTATTTATGCAAAAAAGTTATTAGATGAGTCAGTTTTATGAAATTTTAGTTAACACCAAAAAGTCATTTTCACCACTAAATCTCCTAAAGGGGACTTGTTCAAATGTTTAGTTAAGTCCCCTTTAGGGGATTTAGGGGTGAAAGGGGTTTTGTCTGAAACAGAAATTTATATTTTTAATAGCTTTCGTTCAGGCACTATGTCTTTTATTTAATTTTCATTAAAAACTCCCATGTCAGTATATTTATTAATTCTAGTAGTTATACGTTTTTCAGGGTCTTGCTTTTTTAGTTCAGTTAATGTTTCTTTTATAACTTTTTTAACTGTTTTAAAAATTTCTTTAGGGTTATTGTGTGCTCCACCTAAAGGCTCTTTTATTATACCGTCAACAAGTTTATTGTTAAACATGTCGCTAGCTGTAAGTTTTAAGGCTTTTGCAGCATCAATTTTATAATCCCAAGTTCGCCATAAAATAGAAGAACAAGATTCTGGTGAAATTACCGAATACCATGTGTTTTCTAGCATAAATACTTTGTCGCCAACACCAATTCCAATAGCACCACCAGATGCACCTTCGCCAATAATTATGCAAATTACAGGAACTTTTAGTTTAAACATTTCATAGATGTTTCTAGCTATTGCTTCGCCTTGTCCTCTTTCTTCGGCTTCTAGCCCTGGAAATGCACCAGGAGTATCAATTAAAGTAACGATTGGTTTATTAAACTTTTCGGCAAGTTTCATTAGTCTTAATGCTTTTCTGTAGCCTTCAGGGTTAGCCATACCAAAATTTCTATATTGTCTCATTTTAGTATTTATGCCTTTTTGCTGACCAATAAACATAACTGTTTCGCCATCAATAGTTCCAAATCCGCCAACCATTGCTTTGTCATCTTTAACATTGCGGTCGCCATGTAGTTCTATAAAATCGTTGTCAGTTATATAATCTATATAATTAAGAGTATAAGGTCTTTCAGGATGTCTTGATACTTGAACTCGCTCCCAAGATGATAAATTGGAATAAAGTTTTTCTTGTTCGTCTATGATTTTTGTTTCTAAGTCGCTAACCATAGAGCTAACATCAACACCAGTTTCTTGACCTATATTAATTGCTTTTTCAAGTTGTTCTTGTAGTTTACCTATTTCTTTTTCAAAATCCAGTAGTACCATAATTAAAATTTATTTAAAAATATTTTTAGCCTCCAAATCTACGAATTTTTAGTCTAAAAGTAACTTTAAATATTGAGTGATATTACTCATTATTTGTATTGTTGTGTTTTCCAGATGATTACTGTTTGTATTATTTTTCAACCATCTTGTTAATAATTATCTGGTTTTGTTAATAACTTTTAAAAGTTTCAATTATGATTACTATTAGTGTATTTGTTTACAACTTTAAGGATGACTTTTTTTGTAGTAGTAAGTTGTTAGTTATAAGTTGAATAGGTTTTAATTTGAAAATATACGTAAATATACGTACGATTTACAAAACTTTTTAATTATTTTACGTATAAGAAATTAGTAACTATACAATGTTATCTATATAGTTAAATTTTGTAATAAGATATTTTTACTTTTAATGTTAAATCCAATAATTATGCAGAAAAATTTACTTAAACTATTTATTTTCACATTCATATTCGGCTTTTTTATGTCGAATAATGTAATGGGGCAGCAGTGGCAAGATAATCTCCCGCACAGAACAACTGGGAATTATACTTTTTTTGAGTATCAAAAAGCCTTTAATGAATACGAAGAAGCAAACAATATTGAAAATGGATATATAATAAACAGCAAAGGTGAAAAAGAAAAAGTTCCAAATTGGAAACTATTTAGAAGATGGGAATACGAGCAAGAAAAAAGAGTAAATCAAACAACGGGTGAATTTCCTAAAACTTCGGCAATAGATGAATATAACAAATGGCTTGTTGATAATCCTCAAAATCCAAAAAGTCTTTCTGGAAACTGGTCTTCATTAGGTCCTGATGATTCAGGTGGTGGATATTCTGGTTCTGGTCGTTTGAATTGTATCGCATTTCACCCAACAGATAATAATACATACTGGGTTGGTTCTCCTGGAGGTGGTCTGTGGCGAACTACTAATAATGGTTCTACTTGGACAGTTTTAACAGACGACAACGATGTGCTTGGTGTTAGTGATATTGCAATAAGTTCTAACTATGCAACAGACAATACAATATATATTGCAACAGGCGATAAAGATGGTGGTAGTATGTGGTCGCTTGGTGGCGGAACTTCTAATGACAACAATAGTATTGGTGTTTTGAAATCTATTGATGGTGGTGTAACCTGGAACACAACAGGTTTAACGTTTATTACTAGCCAAAAAGTAACAATTTCACGTTTACTTTTAGACCCTTCAGACAATAATACACTGTATGTATCTTCAAATATAGGAATATATAAAACTACCGATGCTGGTGTAAATTGGCCAAGATTAGCAAATAGTCCTAATGATGGTTCTTATTATTATCCTATTATAGATATGGAATTTAATCCAGGGAATTCGAGTATAATAAATGCATCAACCAAAAGATACAATAATACAAATTATATTTACAGAACAACTGATGCAGGGTCTAATTGGACAGAAGAAGCTTCTTTTTCAAGTACATATAGAATTGACCTCGCAGTTTCACCAAATAATAATGCTTATGTATATGCTATTGTAGCAAATTCAAGTGGTGGTTTACATTCTATTCAACGATCTAGTAATCATGGTGACTCATACGGTTCTCGTTATACTGGAAGTAGCACAAAAAACCTTTTAGGATATTATTCTGATGCAAGTGGTGGAACTACTGGGCAAGGTGGATATGATTTATCTATAGATGTATCGCCTTCAGATGCAGAAAATGTTATTGTTGGTGGAGTAAATGCACATCGTTCTTCTGATGGAGGCTCTACTTGGTCTTGTTCAAGTTGCTGGACATCTCACCCTACTTATAACAAAGGGAGCCACCCAGTTGTTCATGCAGATAAACACATGCTTAAATACAGAAGCAACGGCGATTTATTTGAATGTAATGATGGAGGAGTATATATTTCGACAAACGATGGTTCTTCTTGGACAGATAAAGGTGATGGCTTGGTTCATAGTCAATTATATAGGTTTGGTGTCTCGCAAACAGTTTCTGGTGAAGTTATTGCTGGATTACAAGATAATGGTTCAAAACTTCTTAGCGGTGGAACTTGGTCTGATGTAAAAGGTGGAGACGGGATGGAATGTATTATTGATTATACCGATGTTGATGTGCAGTATGCAACTTACGTTAGAGGACAAATTACAAGAACTACAAACCATTGGGGAAGCGCAACAGATATTGAACCAGCATCGGGAGCATGGGTTACACCTTATATAATTGACCCTAATGCAAATCAAACTATATATGCAGGTTATAATAATGTTTA
>JAOZLS010000493.1 GCA_029934705.1 Bacteroidales bacterium
AATCATGATTTTGCCCAAGAAATTAACTACCTTTACAACATTAGAGGCTGGATGACACATATAAATGACCCCGAAAACTTAAATTTAGATTTTTTTGCAATGGAGTTAAAATATACAACAGGAGAAAAACCACAATACAACGGAAACATTTCTGCTGTAACATGGAACTCGTTTAAATTTAATGCAGAAAAAACCTACGAATATAGTTACGATGATATAAACAGGCTAACAGCTTCTGAATATTCTGAAAGAAATAATTATGGCACAAATTATACCTACGATTTTAATGGAAATATATTAACATTAAAACGACGAGGAAAAACACCTACGGGTAATTTTGAATTGTTAGACGATTTAGAATATACTTATAGTGGTAATCAGCTATTATTAGTTAATGAAGTAGAAGTTTCAGATGTAAGAGCATTAAATATTGTTCCCAGTCCAATACTTGCTCCTAGAGATTATTACCACGACGATAATGGAAATATGATTATTGACAAAAACAAAGGAATATTAAATATTGAATACAACCACTTAAATTTACCGCAAAGCATAGAAATAGAAGGAGACAAAAATAACAATTTTATAAAATACACCTACGATGCAGCAGGCATAAAACTACGCAAAACCGCAGGTAGCACAATAACCGATTATGTAGGAAGCTTTGTTTACGAAAACAACGCACTAAAATATATAATAACCGACTATGGACGATTAGTAAAAACAGATACCGATTTCACCCGAGAATACAACCTAACCGACCATCTAGGAAACACCCGAGTAACCTTTAAAATAGAAAACAATGTACCACAAATAATACAGGAGGATAGCTATTACCCTTTCGGTTTAACAATGAATGGCTTAAACTTTATAGATAACTCCGACAAAAAAAATAACTACCTATACAACGGCAAAGAACTCCAAGAAGACTTTGACCTAAACTGGTACGATTACGGAGCAAGGTTTTATGACCCGCAGTTGGGCAGGTTTCATACAGTTGACCCACTTGCAGAAAAGTATAATTTTCAAAGTCCGTACGCTTATGCCGCTAACAACCCAATAATGTTTATTGATAAGAATGGAATGTCTCCAGCACCTAGTGGCTCAGAGTTATTAGGATTAGACGCTTCAAATACCAGTGATTTAGATGGCGATTTCTGGAAATATCAAGAGAAAGAAGAAACGAAAGAAAAAGAAAAGAAAAAAAAGGAAGATCCTCCTAAAGGGGGTAAGGCAGCAGGGAAGGGCAAGGCTAAGGCTAAGGCTGTCGAACTCCCAAATAAAGTTTATACACTAAAACAATACTCCCCTTCTGCAATGGAAACCTTAGAGTCAAAGTTGAATGCAGAAAGTGAATCTCCTTATATTTCAACATTGAAATTTGGAGGGAAGATTGTTTATAACTTCGTAGATGAAGCCACTGTGTTTGTTACGAACTGGGCTATTGTTCAGGACATTACCGGCCTTGATCGCTCTGTGAATCTTAATGGAACTTATACGACTCGTCAAGAACAGTTTGAGAAAGGATTAGATGGGTTTATTTCGATTTATTCTGCCCCTTTAACTATGGAAAAGTCTTTTTTTGAGGCGGCGTCAAGTTATAGTCGTTTTGCAAATAAAAATCATTGGGTAAAAACTCATGATTTTAAAACAATGAGCCGCATGTGGATGCAAGAAGGACAGAGGATGATGCAGAATCAATCTGTAAAAAAAGCTATAAAATGGGGTGGGTATTCAAAAGATATTAGTCAACCACTATATAATCAATAGAAATGTCACTTTTTAATCTTTTAAATTTAATAGGTTATATTATTCGAAGATATATTTTCCGTGTCAAAATAAAATTTGATGACAATTCTAATATTGTGATTGGAGCTATATTTATATTTGGAATTGCATGGTTAATGAATTTATGTTAATAATAAAAAATTATTTATATACTAAATTAATATTTATGAAAACTGAATTTTCAGAAACAATGCAGCAGGCTACTAACAGTGAACTGCTTGAGATTACCACAACGTTACGTAATGATTATCAACATGAAGCCGTATTAGCGGCAGAAATAGAATTAAAAAAAAGAAATTTATCTTTAGAGAAATATAATTTAGCAAATAAAGAAATTAAGGATAAAGAGTATGATGATAATATAAAAAATGAAGAAAATCTTGAGACTGTCTACAAAATTTTGTTTTTTGTGTTTTTTTTCGGAATTATTACTTGGATGTTGGCAGGGACGTATAAAAGAGATGGGTATTTAAAGAAATCCAAAGATGCGTGGAGGTTTATGAAGTATGGTTTGTTATCTTTTATTTGTGTTAATGGAATTTTTCTTTTAGTCATATTATTGCTATAGTAGCTTACTATGTAAAATACAAAGCTAAAATGTTAAGTATTTTAGATAAAAGTAAATAATTTTCCTAGTTCGGACGAGGCTGTCAAAATTAAAAATAGAAAAAGTTCGGCTGATGTTCCAACATCAGTCGTTCTATTTTTACAGGCTTTTGCCTGTAACTGCGGGGAAGTGTTTTTTTTGCTAGTATAAATTTTTCAATAAATTATACATACAAAGATTAGTATTAAACAAGCAAAACCGAGTTTATAATCCCCCTCGTTAAGCTAAGGCTATCAAAAGAATAAAATAGAAAAAGTTCGGCTGATGTTCCAACATCAGTCGTTTTATCTTTACAGGCTGTGCCTGTAACTGATTTAAAGTGCTTTTTTTCTCGTATAAATTTTCCAATAAAGTATACATAAAAAATTAGTATTAAACAAGCAAAACCGAGTTTATAATCTTATTTCAAATATTTTACGACTAACAATGTCGGTTAT
>JAOZLS010000494.1 GCA_029934705.1 Bacteroidales bacterium
CAATTTTCGTGTCTAGTCTTGACACAATGAATGTTAGCTCTTGTTTATTTTCTAAAATATTGTAACCTTCAACTTCGTCGTTACACATTTCACATTCGGTTAAATGAGCTTCAACCGTATGAACCTTTTCTTTTGATAATTCTTTTTTTGCATATTTTAAAAGAATATCGCTGGAAGGGCATTCGGTTTTAGAAAATATTATGTCAAATTTTTTGTCCATTTCTAAGCTTTGTTAACCTTAATTGTATTATATTGAGAACAGTATATATATTATTATTAGTTCGCTAATTCCTGCTTTTAATAAGCTGTTTTTTAAATTTCGTTTACCATTTTGAATGTAACTTTTTACATTTTTAAGCGTATATCCTGTAATTTCGGCTACTTCGTGGTATGATTTAGATTCAATATAAAATAATTGAATACATTTTTGCTGTTCGTTATTTAGTCCATCTATTGCTTCTCTTACATTTTTGAATTTTATTTCATCATCTGTTTTTTCATTAAGATGCAAATAGTCCTCAGATTCCATATTATTTTCGGAATCAATTTTATATTCTTGTGTTTTTTTTAATACCGATTGATTTTTTCGTAACTTCATAAGACAATGATTTCGAGTTACAGTATGAAGCCAAGCCTTAAAATTATCTATTTTATGGTTTTTTAAATCGATAAAAAGTTTTTCAAATATTTGCATTACAGCATCTTCGCTTTCGTCTTTATCTTTAAGGTATTTTAAAGAAACTAAAAAAACAAAACGAGTATATCTTTTATACAAATTACCAATAATTTCTTTATCAGAATTTTCTTTGTATAAAGTAATTAATTCATTATCAGATAATGTGTTATTGATGTTAGAGGGTTTCAATTTGTTAATTTCTTTTTTTAGTCTGTATCACAAAAATAGAAAAAATTTAGAAAATACCAGTTAAAAGCAGTAATTTTGTAATAATTCAATTAAAATAATGATAAAACTATCTGTATTAGTTACTTTTATAGTGGTTTATATTAGGATAATTATTTTATGTAGAAATAACATAAAGCAACAACAGAATTAATAGTAAAATATGAATATTAAAAATTATTTTTCTCTCGTAAAATTTAGTCATACAATTTTTGCAATGCCCTTTGCTTTAATAGGTTTCTTTTTAGCAATAAAAACAACAAATTATAATTTTAGCGACGATGGTATAAAACTTCTTATTTTAGTAATACTCGATATGATTTTGGCACGAAATGCAGCAATGGGTTTTAATAGATATTTAGATAGAAAAATTGATGCTAAAAACCCTAGAACTGCGGTAAGAGAAATTCCATCAGGTAAAATAAAATCGACTTATGCTCTTGGTTTTGTTATACTTAACTCGTTACTGTTTATAGTAAGTACTTATTTTATAAATGAGCTAGTCTTTTATTTGTCGCCAGTTGCACTCTTTGTTGTTTTGGGTTATAGTTACACAAAAAGGTTTACTTGGCTTTGCCATTTTGTACTAGGTTTAGGCTTATCGCTTGCACCAATTGGAGCATATTTAGCAGTAACAGGCATGTTTGAGTTAATTCCTATTATTTTTTCGCTTACAGTTTTATTTTGGACAACAGGTTTCGATATAATCTATTCTTTACAAGACGATGAATTTGATAAAAGTCAGAATTTAAAGTCTGTACCAGTGCTTTTGGGTAGAAAAAATGCTTTACTTCTTTCAACTTTATTACATATTATAACATTTTTGTTTATTATTTGGGCAGGGCTTCTTGCAGCAGAAAAATTTGGTGTTTGGTATTGGGCAGGAGCTGTGTTTTTTGGAGGTTCCTTATTATATCAACACCTTATAATAAAGCACGACAATTTAAGTAGAGTAAATCTTGCCTTTTTTACTACAAATGGTATTGCTAGTTTTGTATTTGCCTTGTTTACAATTTTAGCATTGTTTTTTTAGAAAAAAAATAATAAAACTAGAAGATTAGTAAATAAGTTGTATTTTTGTAATAAAATAATACAGAAATGACATCAACAAAAGCAAAATATATAAATCCTTTTACGGACTATGGTTTTAAAAAACTTTTTGGACAAGAACCCAATAAAGATTTATTACTAGATTTTTTAAATGAATTACTTAAAGAGCAAGAAGGTGAAATAAAAGAAATATCATACTTACCTATTGAGAATTTACCAAGATCGGAAGGAGATAGAAAAGCGATATTTGATTTATATTGTACAAATGAAAAAGGTGAAAAATTTATTGTAGAATTACAAAAAACCAAGCAGAAGTATTTTAAAGACAGAACATTGTATTACTCTACATTTCCCATACAAGAACAAGCAATAAAAGGGAAAGAATGGGATTTTGAATTAAAAAATGTTTATACAATCGCAATTTTAGATTTTGTTTTTGACGACGACAAGCACACTCCTAATAAATATAGGTATGATGTAAAGTTGTCGGATATTGAGACTAATGAAGTTTTTTATGATAAGCTAACGTTTATTTATTTGGCAATGCCAAATTTTAAGAAGAAAGAAAATGAGCTTAAAACAAAATTTGATAAGTGGCTTTTTGTAATACGAAATTTAGAAAAATTAGAAAGAGTACCAGTAAAAATAAAAGAGAAAATATTTTTGAAATTATTTAAGACTGCTGAAATTGCAAGATTAGATAAAATAGAATTTAAGAAATATCAAGAAAGTTTAAATGCATACAGAGACATTAAAAATTCTGTTGATACAGCAAGAGAAGAAGGCGAAATACTAGGACATAAAAAAGGCAAAATAGAAGGTAAAATAGAAGGTAAAATAGAAGGTAAAATAGAAGGTAAAATAGAAGGTAAAATAG